>JABMMK010000326.1 GCA_013205605.1 Cytophagales bacterium
TATAAAACTTTAACAAGTTTTGATGACATAAAAAAAGGGATGCTGTGCATCCCCGAATTCAATTTAAATATTTTATTAATTTTCCCACATATCGTGTTCCAATTCTAGTAATTTATATTCAAGCATTTGGGACATTAACAAGCCCTCTTTCTCTCCTTCAAACATATCCGTCAAATATTTATTTTCTGCATTTCCTTTTTTGATGATACGAGCTTGAAACATACGTAAATCAAAAGCATCAGCCATGTTTTTATGTTGGGTTTCATTCTCAGAATTGTACCAAATACAATCTGGGTTACTTCTGAACAACTTATAAACATCTTTATAACGAAAAGATGCCACAGCCTTATCAAATCCTGCCTTTGTTTTTGACGCCGGAACAATTAACGTTAAGGCTTGAATGTCAAAATACAACCTTGATCTTTTGCGATCAATAACAGCATCTTCTTTAATTTCGATAATACTAAGTTCCTTAGGAAAATAATAAGCCACGGTAGAAATAGGAGCCTTCGCATCAAAATTATCTTTAGTAGCTACTTCGGCGGTTCCTGCAGTTGCTTTGGCACCACCGGCACCCCAACCGTCATCACTTCCAGCCCCTCCTTTCGTTTCAGGCTTTTTAGCATCTTTGGCCACTTCTCCACCAAATCCTGCTGCACGTTCTGCCTCTGATAATTCTCCGTCTCCTGTCGTTTCTTCCATCTTTAGATTTTCGACAAAATTCGCCGCTGAAAGTTTCACAGTTAGTGAATCATTTTTGTATGGAGTCAAAACACCTGCTTTCACCCACTCAACTAAATATTTCGATATTTCATTGTTGATAGAAAAAAACGGTTGGTTTATCTTTTCATTCAGATCCATCCGGCGCCATAAGCGAGCACGGTAATGAACATCCTCTACATCAATCGGACGAATAGAATTTGGATTTTGAACGCGAGGCTTTTCTTGACCATAAAGATGCAAGGAACCTAACACACACAAAACCATTAAAAATTTACCAAATAATTTCATACCTATTTATTTTTTAGTTCAAGGGAATGTTTTTTGCCATAGAGAAAGGAATGGTTTCCACAGCTCCTTTGAAATTTTTCCTTTGTACCCCTTTAATTTCAATATAATAACGATCTCCTGCTTGCGCTTGAGAAGCTAATTTAGCAATTGAGCCTGAACCAGGCAATGTCACATCGTCTATTTTCCGCTGTCCCCTCGCTAAAGCCACATAAAGCTCCGACACTCGGAAGTTGGCATCTTCAGGGTTTGTCGACTTAAAAGAATCATCCGCAATGGCTCTCGCATCGATACTTCTTAATCCCGTTGCACTTGCCCCACGTTTCTCGTCAAGCTCAGCTCCATTTCCAAATACCTTCACATCAGGTCTAGGCACTCGGCGAACTCTAAAAGTTTCTTTCCCTAACAAGGTTCCACTATTCGATACATTTAATGTAATATTAGCCGCTGAAGGAACAATGGTTACTTTACCACGGTTTTGGCCCGCAATTGCCTCACCACCTTCCGCACTAAATGACGGATTCCATAAAGCTCCTAAACCAGCTGAAACTACACTTAAGCGATTTGCACAACCTAAGTAAAGCGCAGGCAACGTAGCCGTTTCAATATTATACGTTGGCTTTAACACAAAATAATCTTTCGTGATGGATTCTGTTTTGGGTCCAGCTGGACTCATATAAGAAACCGTAGCTGTATATTGTTTTTTAGACATTCCGTTTCCATCATATCCACCCCCTGAAGTCTTAAATTTAATTTGACCACGGCCATCAACCACCGGAATAGAAGAACCATTATAACTCATTCGAGGAGTAAATCCGGATGAGGTGGCACCTATAAATACTTCGGCTTGATATTCCATTCCCGCCACAACCGTATTCGCATTAGCTGATACTTGAGCAAAAACTTTGTCAAATTTAATCTCCTTGGCGCCCACTTTAGCTGCCAATTGGTTTAACACATCACTTTCATAACGACGAACTTCAGCTTGTTTTTGACTTAAAGAAGCCAATGCAGCTGGAACTGGTGTTTGAGCAAAATTTAATTCAGCAAAATCCTTATTGGACTGATTGCCATCGCGATTGACCGTGGGGTCATCTTTCGCATCCAATGCCAATGGGGAAAACTTTGTCCCTGGATCGGCCAACTTAGTGATCTCTTGAATGTATGTATTAAATAATGGAACTAATTTATAGGCTTCCCCAGCCTTATTTCCACCCACCATCAATTCAAAAACTTTCTCTTCTTCTTTTGGATTTTTGATATTACCTGTTTCAGGATCAATGCCTCCGCCAGCTTCTAATACTTTGCCTTTTAACTCATCTAAATGATTCACTAAAGCATCTGATAATTTCCTTACATCATTCGCTCTACGCAACACATCTGCGTATGCAGCAGGGTTAGGCAAATCTTTGATTCTTTCGTCGATTCCTTGGACAACGCCTTTGTTTTTTGAACTTGCCGACTGGTTAGCAATTTCCAACGAGCTATTCAAAAGGCTAAATTTTTGTAATAAAGCATCACTTACCTGTAAAGCTAACAAGGCAGTTAACACTAAATACATCATCCCGATCATTTTCTGCCGGGGTGTTTCTTTTAAACTTGCCATAAATTTATCCTTTCATAGCGGTTAACATACTACCATAAACTTGGTTTAATGATTGAATGTTAGCATTCAATTTAGCCAATTCTGACTTAAAGTTTTCAGCATCTTTTTGGGTAGAAGCCATTTGCTCAACGGTCGCATTTACATTGCCATAATATCCATTGATCGCTTTCAAATGCTTACTTGCTTCTTGGATTTCTGTTTCATAAACTGCGTTCAATGAAGCTAATTGGTCTCCCGCCTTCGCATATTGCTTGGCATAATTAGCCGCCTCCGTGGACGAAATCGAAATAGAACTTAAAGAAGTAGTCGCATCCGCAACGGTCTTATTTAAGGCTCCCAATGATTGAGATGAGCTATTCAATGAGTTAACGAAATCTTGAGTCGCACCCGTTGCCTTTGAAATCTCTTGAAGGCTATTAGCCGTATCCGTTAATCCTTTTAAGCTTTTAGTTAAATTCTCTACCACATCAGCCCCTAAGCCTTGTGAGTTAGCTAAAGCCGACAAGCCCGCTGAAGAGGAACTTTTAGCAGGAGCTCCATCCGCTAATTCCGGATACACTTTCTCCCAATTATATTCTCTGTCCGGCTTAGCTTGTAAATACAAAACACCAAATAAAATAAAAATAGCCGCCTCCGTAAACATACCCACCATCAACATCTCATTCGCACCTGTCCAGTGAACAATTTTAAATAAGGCTCCTACGATAACGACTGCAGCTCCAAAACTGGCCACTACATTAATTGACTTTTCTAATCCTCTCATTTGATCAATTTATTTTTTTGAGTTTTCAATCATTAAATTATTTCATATTGGGACGTCCCAAATATCTCATAGAACATCTAAATCCAATATATGAACGTTTTCTTGTTTGCAATTCATAGGCACGAGTACCTGTTTCCAAATAATACGCGATATCCTTCCATGATCCTCCTCTAGTTACTTTTCTAGGCTCATCAGCATCTTTATTGACCGTATTCAAATCCCATGTAATGGCAACTGAATTATCTGCATAAGCATCTTCACACCATTCAGCCACATTTCCCGCCATATTGTACAATCCGAAATCATTCGGATCATAAGCATTTGCCGGTGCAGTATAGGAATACCCATCCGCATCGTAATTACCTCTATGCGGCTTAAAATTAGCCATCAAACAACCCTTCGCATTCGCAATATAAGGGTTACCCCAAGGATATTTAACCGATGCTCTTCCTCCCCTAGCTGCCCACTCCCATTCTGATTCAGAGGGTAGTTCAAATCTAGGAAGTATATACATATTTTGTTTTTTACGATAGTCATTCATCATTTTGGAACGCCATAAACAAAAATATTTGGCCGCGTCCCAACTCACCCCTACGATCGGATATTGATCAAAGGCTGGGCTAGAAAAATAATATTCCGTCATAGGATCACCATTATGGAATGTAAAATCAGCATTCCAAACAGTGGTATCAGGATAATATGCCGTCATAATTTTATCCTCTCCCAAGACTGAAACAGAATCTTTCAATAATGAATTGGTGAATTGACGGTACTCATGATTCGTGATTTCTGTATCGTCCATATAAAAAGCCGACACCGTCACACGCTTATTGAAATTTATTCCTGCACGAGATATTTCCTCATCTGCTTGACCCATCATGTAACTACCTGATGGCACCAAAACCATTCCATAAGGCGTAGGCTGAGTCCAACCACGGCGATTAGACGCCACAATTTCACCATTAGCTATCCCTGGAGCATCTTTAGAACCCTTGCCAAACTTCAAGAATCCTCCTTTCCCTGAACTTCCTTTTTTACTACTTAGTGTTTTGGATCCTCCTGAGTTTTTTGAGCCACAACTATTGATCATGGTTAAAGCAACTAAAACGGATGAAATCAAAAACAAACGCCTTGCTAAAAATTGTAAATTCATATAAGCGAATTAAAAATATCTTTTGTTGAACGAAATCTATTCTAAAAAATTGTGTTAATCACTAGTAAAAGAATCCATAAAGATTCAAATTCCTCAAAATTAAAGAATTATTCTAATAATAGTATGGAATTAACTTTTTTTTCCAAGGTTTAAATTAATTAATCTTAAAACGCGGGGTCTTTATTGGCACCGCCTCAACCCCCAACTTAAACGTAGGGAGGTTAAACTTAATAAACACCTCATGGGTCAACAAGGACTTTGCATCTACATTCACCAAAGTATAATCAATGGAATATCCAAGATTTAACCGATTATTCAGTAACGATACCCCCATCATACCGATCGCAGCATCATTTAAACGAAAAGAACCTCCTACCCAAAACATATCTCGGTATTCAACTCGGGCCCCCAATTCCGGCAGTATTTTTCCTGAATAATACCGTATTTGGCCAAATGGCAAAAAATCAAAAGAGGTATTAATCAAAATTTCGGCTCCCGTATGAGCAGTAAAAACCGTAGTCAAGGGCATCGCTGCTGCAGTCGAATTAAACGTGTATGTCGGACTCGTGAGGTGGTCCATGGAAATTCCTGCATTCCAATTGTCCTTCGAGTAAACCACTCCTACCCCAAAATCAGGCAAGGATTGACTCACCGTTTTACCAGATAGTTCTAAGGCCAATGGATCATTTGAGTCTCGAACACGGAAAACGCGTCCATCAAAAGATTTAGCTTGCATTCCCATGCGAATTCCCGTAGAAATTAACCCAGAACCTATGGAATAATGATGTGCTAATTGCAATCGAACCGTTTGCATACCCACCCCGGAAGGGGTTTTGTCCGACATATATAAAAATCCGATCCCCGCATTCAATATACCCAAAGGCATGGAAGCAGTTAATAATTGGGTCCCTAAACTACCCGAACCATCTTGGGTAGATTCATAGCCTGACCATTGATTTCGAACATGAAGCTGGACAGAAGTCTCATTGCGCCAACCAGCAAACGCGGGATTTAAATTCGCATTGTTCAAAGAAAACATGCTTAATCCGGGATCCTGCTGGCCTAAAGTAGCAAAACTAATCAATCCCAAAGCAAGAAAAAGCCATTTTCTGAAGTCAAAAACCGAAATAAAGCTATTACTATGGCGCATTGAATAAAGTCGAATTTTAATAGGCGAATAAAAATAAGCAATAATTTGCTTCGAGCAAGATTATTTCAAAAAAAAAGCTCTTTAAGGGAGCTAAAATTAATTATTTGCTTGTTTGATGTATTGCTCTAAAGCACCCGTCATAGAAGGGGCATTCGGCATAGGAGCCTGAATATCCAAAATCAAATTGGCATCTTTTACCGCCTGAGCAGTCGTAGGGCCAAAAGCCGCAATTCGAGTATTGTTTTGTTTAAACTCTGGAAAATTTTCTAACAAAGAGGTAATCCCCGATGGACTATAGAATGCAATGACATCATAAAATACATTTTCCAAATCTGACAAGTCAGATGAAACCGTTTCGTACATAACCGCCTCCGTGATTTTAAAATCGTTGGTACCCATGTAATCCGGAAGATCTTTTTGACGCTTATTTGAACAAGGAAAAAGAAAATTCTCTGTCTTATGCTTTTTAATTACCTCCAATAAATCCAAAGCTGTCTTAGTTCCAGTAAAAACTTTACGCTTACGTATCACTATATACTTTTGAAGATAATTGGCCGTTTGCTCCGTGATACAAAAATATTTCATATCCGATGGAGTCTCAATTTTCGCCTCCTTACAGATTCTAAAAAAGTGGTCTATCGCATTCCGACTCGTAAAAATAATAGCCGTATGCTCTAATATATTAATCTTTTGCTTCCTAAATTCTTTAAATGCAATTCCCTCAACCTCGATAAATGACCTAAAATCTACCTTGATATTGTATTTCTTTTCAATATCAAAATAAGGGGATTTGGGATCCGTGGGCACAGCTTGAGTAACCAAAATATTTTTGATTTTTTTCAACCTTTTAGGATCTGGTTGTATCACATTTAATTCACTCATACAATTTCAATCTTTTGTTATAACTCATTTTGAAGCTAGATTCAAAACGAATATAAATATACGACTAAATTTCTCAAATTTCAGCCATGTGAATTACATGAACTCTGGAAAAATCAATTCTCTTATCCCAAATAATAATACTTGGCCTTCTATAATGGCTAAATACGCAATAAGAGATAGTGGATTGAATTTGAAATACTTTTTAAAAATAATAAAAAAGTAAACGGCCCGGAATAGGAAGTAAACGTCGACTGCCGTTCTAATCCAATTTAAATTATTAACAAATGCTGGCCCCATGTAGACCGAGTAGATCAATATGAAAAAGATCAGTAACGTGAAAAACTGAATGTTGGTTTGTATGGATTTAAAGAAATGTACGCTAGCCAAATTATCCAACTTGAATAAAGAGCAAAACATTTGGTACATAAAAAACCGCAAACCAAATAATACGAAAGCCACAATCGTCTTTGTGCCTATAAATAAAAAGGCCTCACTGAAAACCTCACTCAAAGAACTCCCGATTGTAAAAGTTTGATTTAATGTGTGCAATAAGCCATTAAAATAGGCTAAATACGCGGTAACTAAGCTTAAGATGAAAATGACAAATAAATTGGGGAATGCGAAAGGCATTTTTGCGATGTTGACATCCTTGATTTCCCAACTTAACCAATCGGAA
>JABMMK010000327.1 GCA_013205605.1 Cytophagales bacterium
ATGAAATTATACCAATCAAAACTTATTCCCAGGCCCAACCTAAAAGCACTTTTTTTACCTTTTACAAGGGTCAATGACTCAGAAAATTCTACACTCACATACCTGGAACTGAATGGCTTTAATTCAGTGTCTGTTTGTAAATAGTACATGGGATATATCGCTAAATTAATCTGCGGAACTTCCCCAGACAATCCACTTAATCCTAAATAAAGATTTATGCCGTCCCGATTGAAGAAATTGGCATTCTCCTTTTTTTGTTTGGCCTTTAGGGAATCTGGACCCCAATAAACGCGGGTCTCTTCTCCATTTGATTCTTTTACTCGAACACCATTCCAGTCGACATGAACCTCTTCCTTTCCATCTTTTACATGAACGCCATTTAATCCAATGCGCACTTCTTCTTTGCCATCGCTATGGATAACAAGGGCTTTCTCCAGACTATCCTTTCTAATATTAATCATCTTTCTATCATCGTTTGGATAGTTTAAATTTCTTGGCTTTTTCGGGGTATCATAATGTGCAAATGATTTAATGACACCAATTTTTACCCGGCTATTTCCGACTTGTACCGATAAACTACTATCTCCTTTAGAATCTGTTCGAATGACACTTCGTATTTGTTGCCATAAACTATCCGTTAACACCAAGCCCTTTTTTTCAAATACTTGTGTCAACTCTTCTTTCAGGGTCTTCGCTTTATCAGATTTTGTGCCCATCAAGGTCTGATTGCGTTTGTCTATTTTCAATAAAATGGAGTCTTGGTCTAAATGTGCCGCTTGTGCCGAAAAACTTAGCCACATACATGTAATTATTGCGATTGCTTTCATATGCTATTGAAATTGAATTTTTTGCTTAATTGTTTCTTCTGTTTGGACATATTTGTTGGCGACCAAATGAAAATTTTCCTTGATCTCACTCCACTCTCCCGGATTGCCCTTGATCACTTGTTTGATTTTTTTCAACCATTGACCCAAATTCCGTTTTTTCTGTGTCGGGTTTGCAGTTAAAGTCGGCCTTTCCTCATCAGCTGGCAGTACTGGGTCAATCTTCACTTGGACCCAAATGACATCTTCCTCTTCCGCTACTTTTTCCTCAGCTAAGTTTGACGGGGGAGGAGGACTTTGTTGAACTACGACATGCTGCTTTGTTGGCTCGTCAATTTCAGTTTTAGGTTCGAGTGATACGCTCCCTTTCTCCGGACTGTTCATGATTACACTTGTAACTTCAATTTTCTCCGCGGGTATGTTTTTTAATCTATGTTCTTTTTGAATTTGTAAAGCGGCCAAGATAGGGGCTTTCATCGTGGACTTCGACTTCTGCGCCACTTCTTCTTTCCGCGGCAAAAACCATTGCCAGCCTAGCCCAATGGCCACGGCCAATATCGCCACCCATTGCCACGTTTTAACAAAAAACACCTTTGGCTTTTCCTCGGCATCTAATCGTGCCGATAGCTTTTCCCAAAGACCCTCTGGCACGGGGTAAATTTCCTCATGTATCTTTTCTCGCCATTCTGATTCCATGGATTTCCAGTCCTTATCTGATGGATTTTTCATATGTGTAATTCGTTTAATTTGTGTTGAAGTAAGCCACGCGCCCTCGATAACTGGGATTTCGACGTCCCCTCTTTGATCCCTAGCATCTCCGCGATTTCTTGATGGTTATACCCTTCAATCGCATATAAATTAAATACTGTTTTATACCCTAAGGGTAGACTTTCGATCAATTTATTTAATTCCTCCACCTGTAAATTCATATAAGCATCCTCCCCCTGGCCTATTTCATATCCAAAATCCGTATCCTGAAATTTCATCTTCCCCTCCTTGCGCAAGGCCATTAAAGCCTCATTGACCATTATTCTTCGAATCCATCCCTCAAAACTTCCTTGCTCTTGAAACATGTCAATCTTCGTAAAGACTTTCAAGAATCCCTCCATTAACACATCTTCAGCCAAAGGACCAGAGCCTAAATATCGCTTACATACGGCCATCATCTTTCCAGCAAAGCGTTTAAATACCGCCTCTTGAGCCTTTCGGTCCCGCCTTTTGCAGGCTTGGACTAATTCACGCTCAATAGTTTGGGAAGAGAAAATAGGTGTCAAGTGGCTATTTTTGGAATACGAATACAAAGATGGACATTTTGTAGAAATGGTTGCGTGGGTTTGAAAACAATTCCAAATTCACGTTCTTTGTACGCAATTTATTGTCTATGCCAAACAGCTCATCCATCGGAATTTTTGACAGCGGAATCGGAGGTCTTACCCTCGCTCATGCCATCACGGAGTTAATGACCAATGAACCCATCATTTATTTTGGGGACACCGCACACCTTCCTTATGGGGATAAATCGGCTACCGCGATTCAAGCCTATTCGGTGAAAATCTGCAACCTTTTGTTGGAGAAAAATTGCAAACTAATTCTAATCGCATGTAATTCTGCTTCAGCAGCGGCCTATGATTTGGTCAAAGCTTATGTGGGAACCAAAGCGATTGTCGTCAATGTAATCGATCCCGTGATTCAATTTTTAGACCAACATTGGTCAGGAAAAACGCTGGGGTTAATTGGCACCAAGCAAACAGTTAACTCAGGAATATATTCCCATAAAGCGGAGGCGCTAAGAAAGGACATACATATTAAATCCTTGGCCACCCCATTATTAGCCCCGATGATCGAGGAGGGTTTTTTCAATCACACCATTTCGGAGCAAATTATCAAGGAATATTTACTGCAGCCTGTCTTACAAAACATCGACGGTTTGATCTTAGGTTGCACACATTATCCGCTGATTAAAAAACAGATAGATCAGTTTTATCAAGATCGCGTTGACGTGATTGACACCTCGCTCATTGTGGCGAATGAAATCAAACGAATTTTAGAAAGCGAAGATCTATTAAACAAGGGAAAGGCTGGGGACCGCCAATTTTTTGTTTCTGATTATACAGATTCTTTTGAAAAATCAACCCAAATATTCTTTGGCGAAACAATCAAGTTAACTCAATTTCCGATCTGGGATTGATCTGATTTCCCTAATAATTGGGCCACCTTTTGGCGCAATTGCCATTTTGAAATACGCTCTTGTTGAACTTTTTTACTTTGGCGAAACCAAAGGAATGCAATCACAGCGACCGCTAAATAAGGGGCTGTAAGTAAATATAAAATTCCCGTATTTAACCCGGTGGCGATATTGGAACGCCCATTTGAAATGGTGCTCTCTATCGTTGTTCTACACATTGCACATTGTGCATTGGCATCTATGCCAATTAAAACAAAGCCAATCATCAAGAAAATGACAAGATACTTATACATAATATGGGGATATTAAAAAATAAACAGCTACTCCAGATAATGAAACGTAAAGCCAAATAGGGAAAGCCCAACGAACCGCTTTTTTATGAGATTGAATATCTCCGCTAAGCGCATGATAAATGGCAAATAAGACAAGTCTTACGACGCCAATCGACAGTCCAATGTGACTAAAAAGCAAAGTATAATAAATAGGCCTAATTAATCCTTGGCCCCCAAAAGAAGTCGAAGGGTTAGAAATGTGGTATAAAATATACAAAATCAAAAATAGGCCACCTTGTGCAAATGCGATTCCCATGGCTTTTCGATGGCTAGAAATATTTTTGTTTTTAATGGCAATAAAGCCAATGATCAAACTGATGGCTGTTGTGCTATTGATTAATCCGATGACATGGGGGAGCATTTTAGTCCAAGCGCCTAATGGCAATTTGGTTTGAATGCCAATTAATAAGGCTACGGCGATCGGAATAACCAATGAAATCAAATTGATTAATTTGTCATTTTTCGCGTTTTTTTCGATGGCAAATTGGCTCATAATGTATTTTCGCTTGAATAAATCGTTTTTAAAACTTTAATCTCCACTAATAATCGGTCTACTTCTTTTTTATCTGTACCCACATAAAAACCTCGGATCACCCCTTCCTTATCTACGAGTACTAACCGCTCGGAGTGTATAAATGTTTCATTAGGATTTTTTATGGCCGCATCATATTCTGATGCATCGGCTAAGGGAACATGAAATCCTGTTAAAATAAGCGGATAAATCACTTTTTTTTCTCCTGTCAAAAATGTCCATTGTCCTTCATTGGCATCAAACCTTTTGGCATAAGCCTGCAGCTTTTCTGGATGATCAAAGACAGGATCTACTGAAATGGATATCAATTTCAGATCGGGATCTTTGTTGAATGTATCTTGAACGCGGGATAATTGCCCCGTGATTTTAGGACAAATAGTGCCACACCTAGTAAAGAAAAAGCTAGCCACATAAATCTTTCCTTTTAAACTTGATGAGGAAAATTTTTGGCCATTTTCGTTGATTAGATTGAAGACAGGAATGGTTTGGAAAATGGTGTCGAGATCCGATTCATCCCAACGGGGATTTAGGCGTTTGCCCATTTTGATTTCTCCTGTGGTGGAATCAATCGCGGGAATATAGCGTGGAAGGACAAAATGATTCGTTCCCCATGTCTTTAGGCCTAAATATATAAAGACAGGCAGTATTAATACAATAAATAATATGATTGTCTTTTTATTCATCACCCAAGAAGGAACTGAAGTCTAAACTCAATAAAGGTTACCGCCTTCAAACATTAGGGCAGCTAATAACCAAACTACGAATAACGTGGGGATGAGCACCATCCATATCAAGGTCTTAACTTCATGCTTCAAGTGCATAAATTCGCCCACGATATAAAAAGCCTTAACAATCGTCATCCCAGAGAAAATAGCTACTCGAAGTGTACTAGCGGGTAGTGTAAAAGCAATGACAAACTCTATGGCGGTTAAGACCAAAAGTATCCAAAAAGTTTTCCAAATAGCCGCCGTTTGTGGTGGTGGAATTTCTTTTTCCGAGGTTTCGTGTGCTACGTGCGAAGCCATAATATGATCGATTTAAATATTAAACTAAATAGAAAAATGTAAATACAAATACCCATACCAAGTCAACAAAGTGCCAGTAAAGACCTACTTTTTCGACCATTTCATAATGACCGCGTCTTTGATAAACTCCCGTCGCCGCATTAAAAAATATAAGGACATTTAATAAAACACCCGAAAAAACGTGTGTACCATGAAATCCAGTAATAAAGAAAAACAAATCTGCAAAGGCTGGAGGTCCATATGGATTACGAACTAAATTCGCTCCTTCGATGGGCGTCATCACGCCATCTACTAATTGCTTCGCTGCAAATGATAAATCCTCTGGCCCATGAATGAAGTGACCCCATTCCCAGGCTTGTGAACCTAAGAATGTAAATCCGCCAACAATCGTCCACAACATCCACTTTTCAACATCTTTTTTATCACCACGGTGACCGGACTCTACAGCTAATACCATTGTAACCGAGGATGCAATTAAAATGAAAGTCATTATACCAACGAATACCAGTGGCAACGATATCCCATGCAAAAATGGAACCGCTTCAAATACCTTTTCTGGAATAGGCCAATGGGTCGTAGAAAAATAAAAATCATTTGGTGTTCCTTTCCAAGATGGCTGGCTGAAACGAATCATACCATAAGTAACCAAAAGGGCCGAAAATGTAAATGTATCTGATAGCAAGAAAAACCACATCATTAGTTTTCCATAACTAGCTTTAAGTGGTTCAGAACCACCTAACCATGAAAATTTTTCCGGAACGGCAGGGGCAGCGTGAGCAACTGACATAAATAATAGCTTAATTGTTAATCAATAAAAATACAAATAAATAAAGCCACAAAGCATCTAAAAAATGCCAATAGGTGGCGCAAATTTTAATTTGGGTCAACGACTTTGCATTTATTTTAAATCGAAATGCTGCGACTAGCGCAAATGTCAAAACGATTAGTCCAGAAACAAGGTGTAAACCATGTAAACCAGAAAATACATACACGAAAGATCCCGACGGATTGCCTACAAAAAATACGTTCATTTCCACTAATTGGATCCAACCGTAAAATTGCATGATTAAAAATAACAATCCGAGTACAAAAGTAATAGAAATACTTATTCGAAGGGCATTAAATTGGTCTTTTTTTGCTGAAATTAATGCAAAATGCATAGTTATACTACTTAATGCTAAAACGACCGTACTATATATAAATAGATCAGGTAATTTAAATTCGACCCAATTCCCCTCCGCCTTTCGGACCAGGTAGGCACTGGTAAATGCGGCAAATAACATTAGAATCGAAACAATGAATAACCACATGGTAAAAACCTTTGGGTTAATCGATCTGGTTTCGGCAGGTTGAATGGTCATTTTCTCTGTACTCATGTGTTAAATTTTATCAAGAATTAAGGCAATTTGAATAATAATTAAATATAAAAAAGAACCAAACATCATCCACTTGGCAGCTTTATCAGTGGGTCGCATCATTAAATAAAAGGTTTGGCATAAAAATAAAGTTCCAGCTATGACGGTAATGATCGCTGAGGTGATTCCGGCCATGTGTAGTAAATAGGGGATAAATCCTAAGGGCACTAAAAACAAGGTGTAAATCATGATGGTAAAAGCTGTTTTTATATCTTTTTTACCATCATTGGGCAACATTTTAAATCCAGCTCTTTGATAATCTTCATCAGCTACCCATGCAATCGCCCAAAAATGAGGAAATTGCCAGAAAAACTGAATGGCAAATAAGATCCCTGGTTCCCAGCCGAAATGTCCTGTCGCGGCAACCCAACCAATCATCGGCGGGAATGCGCCTGGGAATGCGCCCACAAATACTGAAATAGGCCCCACGCGCTTTAGTGGCGTATAAACATATCCGTACAATAGATAGGAAAGGAATCCCAATGCAGCCGATTTCCATGAAAAATAGCTAAGGAGTGCCAAGGCCGCTACGACTAAAATATAGCCAAAAATGGAAGCTTGTTTGGAATTTAAGGTTTCCGTTGGCAAAGGCCGATTAGCCGTTCGTTTCATCAATTTATCGTAAGGAATCTCCTTCAATTGATTGACGATATTGGCCGCACCAGTTAATAAAAAGCCTGCTAATGAGATTAAAAATATTCCCAATGGCTCATGTTTAATTGGGGCCAATATATACCCAAAAGTACCCGAGAAGGCCACGGTCATGGATAGCCTTGATTTCAATAGGGCAATATAGGGTTTGATGTTAGACATTTATGGGCTTGGTTCTGATATAGGTGTTAATATGTAGGCCAATTAACACTAGCGAAATGAATAAATGAATGGCTTGACTTCCTAAGGGGAACGCAAAATAAGCCATCATAATTCCTGTTAAAAATGAAATCCCTATCAATGCCATCATTCCGTGTCGATAGCGTTGCAAAATCGAGTCTTTAAGTTTATTCCAAAGGATGAAGTGACTAATTACTAATAACCATGAAAATGTTCTGTGGGATATAAATATGAAACCCAATTCTTCCACCCACTGCGCTTTGGCCGTTTCTCCCAATGCTAAAATGACATGATCCACGTTTTCCCTTACTTGAGTCCCCAATAATATTTGTAGAAAAACAATGCATAAATTGATCATGATCCATGTGCGATTTTCTATGGCGTTAACTTCTGAAATGGAATGAATGTTTAAGGCTTTAATTAAAAAATAGATGACGCCTATCGACAATAACATGTGTGCTGTGACCACGCCAGGCAACAGAAATGAGTCAACGACATATTTTCCTAGGATAGCATTTAATACGACCAAAATTAGCGCGGCCAACGTATGATAAAATACTTTTTTATTTTGTTTGAAGGCCAACAAGGTTGTGATGACGACGAAGACGCCTGTTAATGCCCCTAAAAGTCTATTTAAATATTCGATCCAGGTTTTTGTTGGATTGAATTCTACCTGCCCATGCAATTTTTCTTTGTAAATTTCTTGGTAATTAAAGGGCAATTCAGATGCCTGTGTTGGGGGAATCATTCTGCCGAAGCATTTTGGCCAGTCTGGACATCCCATTCCCGACCCTGTACTGCGTACGATTCCACCCGCTAAAATGAGCAGGTAAATACTAACTAAGGAAATTATTCCAAATGTTCTAAACACGTCGACAAGGATAAAAAAAAAGATGCATCCAAATGAAAATCATTTCGATGCATCTTGTATGAATGAGATTTTACTAATGTTTATAACTCTCGTTCTGAGCACCTAATAAACCGTCAATATCTTTTTCGCGAGCTATTTCAGCGTTTTCTTCAGGTAAATTTGATTCTAGTGTAGCTGAATGTGGTACATTTTGAGGAATAAAATCATCTGGTGCACCCGGTTTGCTATAATCATAAGGCCAACGATATACCGCTGGAATCTCTCCTGGCCAGTTGCCGTGCTCAGGATTAATTGGCGTCGTCCACTCCAATGTATTCGATTTCCATGGATTAGCAGGAGCAATTTTACCTTTAAAGATCGAATAAAAGAAATTCCAAGCAAAGATTGCCTGAGCACTGAAGGTAATGATTGCCGCGATTGAGATGAACGAATTCATATCGGTAAAGGCAGCCATACTATCGTTTCCTAAAGCAGTAAACGTGTAATACCTACGTGGGAAACCTGCAATTCCTATGTAATGCATTGGGAAAAACACCATGTAAACACCTACAAACGTAAACCAGAAGTGGATATATCCTAATGATTTGTTCATCATACGTCCAAACATTTTAGGGAACCAATGATAAACACCAGCCATCAAACCAAAGAATGATGCCGCGCCCATAACCAAATGGAAGTGAGCTACCACGAAATATGTATCATGTAAATTAATATCTAATGCGGAGTTTCCTAGAATGATACCCGTTACTCCACCCGAAATAAACATGGATACAAGTCCTATTGAAAACAACATCGCTGGAGTAAATACTAAATTACCCTTCCATAAGGTGGTGATGTAATTAAAAGCTTTTACAGCAGAAGGTACGGCAATAATTAAAGTAAGGAACATAAATACGGATCCAAGGAATGGATTCATACCCGTCACAAACATGTGATGCGCCCAAACAATAAAGGCTAATGCGGTAATTCCCATCATAGAACCAATCATCGCTCTATATCCAAATATAGGTTTACGCGAATTAGTTGCAATAATTTCTGAAGTCATACCTAGGGCAGGAAGTAAAACGATGTATACTTCTGGATGTCCTAAGAACCAAAATAAATGTTGGTATAAAATAGCTGAACCACCCACGTTTGGCAATGCCTGACCTTGAATATAAATTTCAGACAAGTAGAATGATGTTCCAAAAGAACGGTCAAAGATTAACAATAAAGCTGCTGATAGTAATACTGGGAAGGATAATAATCCCAATACCGCCGTAAAGAAGAACGACCAAATGGTTAAAGGCATTCTTGTAAAAGTCATTCCTCTGGTACGTAAATTAATAATGGTACAGATGTAATTGATACCACCCATTAAAGAGGATACAATAAAAAAGGTCATGCTGGTTAACCAGAGCGTCATTCCTAACCCTGAACCTGGCATTGCTTGTGGCAAAGCACTTAAAGGCGGATAAATCACCCAACCTCCTGAAGCAGGTCCTGTTTCAATGAATAAAGATGAAAACATAATAACCGAAGACAAGAAGAAAAACCAATATGATAACATATTGATAAATCCTGAGGCCATGTCTCGGGCGCCAACTTGCAATGGGATTAAGAAATTTGAGAAAGTTCCAGATAGTCCAGCGGTTAATACAAAGAATACCATGATGGTTCCGTGCATGGTGACCATGGCTAAGTAAAATTCTTTATCAAGTTTTCCAGATTCGTCAATCCATCCGCCCAATAATGGCCTTAACCATTCCATGGACATGCCTGGAAAGCCTAATTGTAATCGGAAAATAATAGATAGCGATCCTCCGATAAATGCCCATAAAATACCGGATATCAGATATTGCTTGGCAATAGTCTTATGATCTTCTGAAAAGATGTAGGTACGAATAAAACCTAATTCATGATGCTCATGCTCGTGATCATGATCGTGGTCATGTGTGTGAACTTCTTCTGCTGTGGAGATGGCTGTTGACATATTATGTATTGTTTTCTTATTTCTATATCTAATTAATTAACACTTACTGCTTCTGTGCTATCTGTGGCGATAGGCTCCATTGGAATATATTTACCAGCTTTTGCCTTTAAATTAGCCGGTACTTTGTCTAAATAACTTGGGTTAGAAGCTAAGAATGGCTTTTGTTCGGCCACCCATTTTTTATAATCTTCTGGCTCGTCAACAAACACTGTGATTGACATACCAAAATGACCGCGTCCACAAACCTCTGTACAGTTTACCTTAAAGTTAAAATCGGGTTTCCCTAATTTAGCACGCATTTCATCGGTTGATATCGTTGGGATAAACCAAAATTTTGTTGGCATACCCGGTACCGCATCCATTTTCACGCGATGGAATGGCAAATAAACGGAATGTAAAACGTCTTGTGCTCTAATTTTCAAAAGAACGGGCTGACCTTTAGGTAAGTGTAATTCAGTGGCCGTAAAATCGTCAAATGAATTCTTATCTGTAAAATCAATACCTAAACTATTTGTTTCGTCAATCAACTTGTAATTAACATTACCTAATTGGCTATCATCTACTCCGGCATATCGTACATACCAACCAAATTGATGACCGGTTAACTCGATGACAGCCGAGTTACTTGGCGCTTGGGAGGTAATGTCTCTCCAAGTTCTCCAACCCGTAAACACCAAAATGGCCATGACAATTGCTGGAACAACGGTCCAGATCAACTCCAATTTATGGTTGACCGGATAAAATGTTGCCTTTCTGTTTTTATTGAAACGATATTTAAAAGCAAAATAAAACAATAAGGTATTACTAATAAAGAAAGCAAATGTGACAACGGCCATGGATGTCCAAAACATGTTATCGGTCCTAACTCCGTGCTCTGAAGCGGCTACAGGTAAGAAATCCGGTTTTGAATGTAGAAATGACCATGATCCTAGAATAACAAACAATAGCCAGAATATGAGCATTCCTATCCCGTTGGCGTTGTTGAAGTTGTCAACAGTGGAATCATCGTCCTCCGTACTACTTAACTTATTATTTAATTTTACACTCTTAGTGATCACCGAGACAGCTAAGAAGAAGAATACTATGGCTAAAAGACCTATTAGGTAATTCATAAATGATAAATTTAAATCTTAAAATTAAATATCGTGATGCAATGCTTCTGGTAAGAATGGGTGATTTTTAGCCACCAAACTTGCCTTGGTTAATTCATCCGAAATAACATAAATAAAGGCGCATGAAAATGCAGTTAACATCCCAAATTCCACTAAACCATATCCTCCATGAGGTCCAACTACTCCTGGCATAATCATTTGATAAAAATCAATATAATGTCCACTAATGATAAAGAAACAGGCAATCTTTAAGAAGATTCTCGTACGTTTTGCATCTCTAGTCATTAAAACTAAAAAAGGGAATAAAAAGTTAAATAAAATGTTTAAAATTTCTGAAGTTTTATAAATTTTATTGTGTCCTTCCCATCTTTCTAAGAAATAAATGGTCTCTTCAGGAAAATTGGCATAGTAAATCAATAAGAATTGTGAGAACCATACGTAAGACCAAAAGATCGAAAACGCAAACATGAATTTACCCAAATCATGTAAGTGATTTTCATTCACATAGGACATATATCCTTTGTCTTTTAATAGTAAAACAGTTAAGGTGATGATGGCTAAACCCGTTACATGCCACGAGGAAAACATGTACCAACCGAACATCGTTGAGAACCAGTGGGTGTCAATCGACATCACCCAATCCCAAGCAAACATAGAGCTTGACAAGCCAAAGATGACGATGAATGCAACTCCAATACGAACTAATTTAGTGAATATTTCAGTTCCTCCTACTAAATCTTCTTCTAACGATTTTTTACGTAACATGTTCCAAAGAATCAACCAAATGGCTCCAAAGCCAATTAGACGTGCGATAAAAAATGGTTTATTTAAATAGCCCGATTTTCCAGCGATGATTTTATCGTAGTTTTCACTGCCAACTTCAGTAACTCCATGGTGCATCCAATGGAAGATTACGTCTCCTTTGAAGAAAAATACAGCGAGTAAAATAGGAAGTGTAACGTATAGGAATTTTGGAAATGCTTCAGGTACACGCTTTAAAACAGAAGACCAACCAGCCTTAGCTAAGTATTGCAAAGAAACAAAGAACATGCCTATCACAGAAATACCTGTAAAAAAGACCGCGTTTAACCAAACATTAGCCCAGATACGGTTAGTCCAATCGTAATGCTCCCCAGCAGCAGGTTGGTGAGATGCGGCACCTCCAGATAAATGTCCAGCAGCCTCATGCCCAGCAGCATTTGCCTCATGGCCTGCATTTGCAGCTTCATGCCCAGCAGCAGCTACCTCATGTCCTCCTGACTCGCCTTTTGAAAGTAAGTAAATACCGATTATTAAAGCTACTATTCCTGCAATGAAACCATAAATGATTCTTTTCTTTCCTTCCGAGCTGAATTCAAAATGCTCTTCTACGTTTGCTGGGGAAAAATGTGAATGTCCCGCCATTTTGTTCTCTATTTTAATTTAAATGAATGAGTTCTTATTGTTTTTGCAATTCGTGTACATAAAGCACAATTTTCCATCTATTTTGAGATGAAATTTGTGATCCATGTGGCCACATACGTCCTTTTCCATGGGTAATCGTATGGTAAATATGTCCATCATTAACCGTTTTTAATGCGTCACTAGAGTAAACAGGTATACCCTTATATGCTTTAGCAACAGGCCCATCTCCTTTTCCTGTTTCCCCATGGCAATGCTGGCAAAAACGCTCATATTGTAATTTTCCCGCTTCAATATTTTCAGGCGTAGCAACTAATGGATTATTTAATAAAGCTTCTGAATAGGAGATGCTATCATTAGGAATCGTTTTTGAAACCAATTCCTGAGATAAAAATGACTTTTTCAAACTGTCAACGCCTGAGTACATTTTTCTTGAAACAGTTCCCGCTACTGGCAAACGCATATTCATTCCTAATGGATTGATTTTGTTGGTATCACCTTGTAATTGGGTCATAGGCTCGTAGCCTACGGAATTATACATATTAGGAGCGAATTCAGTTCCAGTATCATTGTGGTCTTTGCCACATGATAATAATCCAAGGACCATTCCTGCTAGTAAAATAATTGATTTGCTTGGGTTCAACATATTTTTATGCTTCTTCTTGAACAATGTTCGTATTAAATTATTTAACATTTACTTCTACAGCTCCAGAATCCTTCAAGGCTTTCTTAATATCTGCTGCACTCTTTTTGTTTTTGTCTACATTGATGGCCATCACAAAACGGTCATCTGTAATTCTAATATCTAAAATTTCAGGTTTTTTCCCTGGATACAAATCATTTGAAATACAGAATGTAGTCACCAAACCAAAAGCGGTAAATAAAACAGTTCCCTCAAATGTAATTGGAATCCAATCGGGTAACGCAAAGAAATCTTTACCACCAATGATCATAGGCCAATCAAAAACCATCGTATAATTAATTAATGCTTGCGCACAAACTAATCCCAAGCAACCAAACATAAAAGCTGCAATAGGTAAACGTGTGCGGGGATGGCCTAATGCTGTATCAAGCCCGTGAATTGGGAATGGGGTATAGACTTCTTCAATTTTGATTCCTTTTGATTTTACTTCACTGACGGCATGTAAAACCTCATCCTCATCATCATATACTCCCAGAATGTAATTATTAGTCGAACTCATAGTTTTCATATTTCCTATTTCAATTATTCATCTGTCTTTATAGAAGCTTTCGCTTTTTTCGCAGTATAGTTTGTGGATACCCCTTTCATCACGGCTTTTACTTCCGCCATGTTAACAACAGGCAAGAATTTTGCAAACAAAAAGAATAGGGTAAAAAACAATCCAAACGAGAATATATAGTCACCGATGTCGTACATAGTCGGCGAGAACATCGCCCATGAAGACGGGATATAATCACGGTGTAGCGAAGTAACAATAATCACAAAACGCTCAAACCACATTCCCACATTTACGACGATCGATAAAAAGAAACTAACGAGTAAATTAGTACGGATGCTTTTTGCCCAGAACAACTGTGGTGAGATTACATTACAAGTCATCATCATCCAATATGCCCACCAATAAGGACCCGTTGCACGGTTGATAAATGCATAACTTTCATATTCAACTCCTGAATACCAGGCCATGAAAAACTCAGTCAGATAGGCGATACCTACAATCGAACCCGTAATCGTGATGACAATGTTCATCATTTCAATATGCTCAATCGTAATATAATCTTCTAAATGGAATACTACTCGGGTAATTAATAACAAAGTTTGTACCATCGCAAATCCAGAGAAAATCGCTCCCGCCACAAAGTAAGGAGGGAAGATCGTGGTATGCCAACCCGGAATCACGGATGTGGCAAAGTCCATGGATACAATCGTATGAACCGAAAGTACTAATGGGGTGGAGATACCCGCTAAAATCAATGACATATACTCATAACGTGCCCAAGTTTTTGCTGAACCAGTCCAACCTAAACTAAAAAAGCCGTACCAAAATTTACTCGCTTTTGTTGTCGCACGATCGCGGATAGTAGCCAAATCTGGCACTAAACCCATGTACCAGAACAATAAGGATACAGATAAATAAGTTGAAATCGCGAATACGTCCCAAACTAACGGAGAGTTAAAGTTGACCCATAATGATCCATACGTATTAGGTAATGGCAATGCCCAATGAGCTAACCATGGGCGTCCCATGTGTGCCAAAATAAAGGAAGCTGCGCATAAAACGGCAAAAATAGTCATCGCTTCTGCTGAACGGTTGATCGAGGTTCTCCATTTTTGACGAAATAGTAATAATACCGCTGAAATCAATGTCCCCGCGTGACCAATACCAACCCACCATACAAAGTTTGTGATATCCCAAGCCCAACCTACGGTTTTATTTAAACCCCATACTCCGATTCCTTGCCACCAAGTGTAAAATAAGCAGTATGCGCCATACGCAAAAACAACACATGAGATACCAAAGGCCCATTTCCATTCTTTTGTGGGTTCCCCTTCTACTTGTTTGCAGATATCGTGGGTAACATCGTGATAAGATTTTCCACCAGTAACTAGTTTCTCTCTTATAGGTGATACAACGTGCGACATAGATTAGTTAATTTTTATTTTATTGAACGATTAAGCTTCTTTTTTAGAGTCCTTGTTGCGAACTTTCATTAAATAAGAAACATTTGGTTTTACATTTATTTCTTCAATCACGTGGTATGCACGCCCTTCTTTTTCCACTTCTAATAACTTAGAAATTTCTGAGCTTGGATCGTTCATATCACCAAAAGTAATGGCATTAGTCGGACAAGATTGTGCACAAGCCATTTGGATTTCTCCGTCGATTGGCCTTCTCTTCTCTTTTTTAGCTTCTAATTTACCCGCTTGAATTCTTTGAACACACATCGAGCATTTTTCCATCACCCCACGTGAACGAACAGTTACTTCAGGGTTTATGACCATACGTCCCAAATCATTATTGAAATGGAAATCAAAATCATCTGTTTGGAAATAACGGAACCAATTGAATCGACGCACTTTATAAGGACAGTTGTTGGCACAATAACGAGTTCCAATACAACGGTTATACGTCATTTGATTTAACCCTTCTGAAGAGTGCGTCGTTGCTAACACCGGACAAACCGTTTCACAAGGCGCATTATTACAATGCTGACATAACATCGGTTGGAATACCACTTCTGGATTGTCAGAAGCTATTTCCAATCCTTTTAAATCTTCTACGTCTGCATCTGAAGAATAATATCGATCGATTCGCATCCAGTGCATTTCCCGACGATTAATAACTTCTTGGCGACCGACTACCGGCACATTATTTTCAGCTGAACATGAAATAACACAAGCAGAACAACCTGTACACGTGTTTAGGTCGATGACCATTCCCCACGCATGGTTATTGTATTTGTGGCCATTCCATAATGAAATATCGGTTGCATCTTTCTTTCCTTCGGCCGTTGAAACTTGTGGATTATAACGTCCCGAAAGTGGATCCTTAACAAAACTTCCCAAAACAGTTTCCTGAACAACCGCTTGGCGTGCCATCACGGTATGGTGTGTTTGTGTCTGCGCAATATCTTTCGTCTCACCCGTTGGCGTAATCGTAACCCCCTGCGTATTGATTGCGACACATGCACCATTAATTTCAGAAATGAATGGGTATGCATTTACTCCAACTCCATCCGCTGATTTACCTGCTTTTGTTCGGCCGTATCCGATGGCGATTGCTATCGTATCTTGAGCTTGTCCTGGTTGGACTAACACGGGAAGGGTTACTTTATATCCTTTGGCGCTTACCTCAACTAAGTCTCCTTGCTTTAAATTTAATTTAGTTGCTGTAGGTTGTGAAATGGCTGCGTAATTATCCCAACAAGCCTTCGAAACGGGCTCAGGGAATTCTTGTAACCATGGGTTGTTTGCCTGAGATCCTGTACCTAAACCTACTTTTTCATATACTGCTATTTCTAAATTTGTAGAGGTGGCAGTATAAGATTTGTTGATCGCAGCTGCCGAAGCGGCTACATCTACCGAAGGGGATGTTGCCGAAATGTTGACTGCATTAGGCTCAAAAACGCCATCATGCAAGGCATTTTTCCATGCTACTGCTCCACCTTTTAAAATATTTTTCTCCCAATTGCTTTCTAAGTAAGCAGCAAAATCAGACGCTAAACCAGCCCAAGCCAAGAAGCTTGATTGTGCTTGACGCGTTTTGAAAATCGTCGAAATCGTCGGTTGGGTCAATGAATAAAAACCAGCTTTAGGTTCAGCATCATTCCATGATTCTAAATAATGTGAGTCTGGGGCAATGAACTGACATAAAGATGCGGTTTCATCCGCACGGTCATTCGTTGCTAAACTTAATCCTATTTTGGGTAAAGCTGCTGCTAGCGCGGCTCCCATCGGGTGATTGTAAACTGGATTTGCATTGTAGAAAATCACAGCAGAAATGCTTCCTGCGGTAGCTTCCTTAATAAAATTAGCCATCGCCATGTCATTTCCTTGACGGTAATGAACAGCTAAGCCGGTATTGATGGTGGTTCCGTAGGCGCCAACTAAACTATTCGTCGCGGCAACGATTTTTTGAACTTCTGGATCATTTGAGCCCGAAACGATGATGGACGCACCTTTCGATGCGACTAAATCTTTCGCTGCTTTTTCTAAGTGATCTAATTTGATACTGGCACCTGAAAGCGCAGCCGCTCCTGATAATTTGGCAATTTCATTATATAAGGAAAGGGCAACTAAACCTTCTTGCGATGGCCTGTAGCTTGAACGATAATCTGCGTTAGCTCCCGTATTAGATAAAATTGACTCAAACTGATAATGACGAGACATGGTCTTTTTGCCATCTTTTGCCGAACCCACTTTACGCGTTACCGCCCATTGTGCCGCAAATTCTGCTGGGGCAATCCATGATCCTAAGAAATCTGCGCCGATGGAAACAATTGTTTTTGCCTGGCTGAAATCGATGTTCGGTAAAATGCCACCATGTGCCTGAGTTAATCCATACGCTGGATTCGCATCATAAACAACTTGTTGGGTCGTAGGATATTTTGCGGTAAATTCTGCAATCACTTTTTTAGTGGTAGGAGAGAGTATCGAATTAGATACAATTCTAACTTGTCCTCCTTTTGCTGATACAGCTGTTAATTTTGCCGTAAATTCTTTATCTAATTGGGTCCAGTCGGCAGATTTTCCGCCAATTTGAGGACCTTTTAATTTTTCGTTGTCATAAAGACTTAAAACGGAAGCGTGCGCCCGTCCTGAAAGAACCCCTTTAGAAACAGAAGACAATTTATTTCCCTCGATTTTCACCGGCCTTCCTTCTCTAGTTTTGACTAAAATGGATGCGTATTCTCCTCCATCCATATAGGTGGATGCGTACCAATTTGCGATGGTTGGCTCAACATCTTCTGGCTTATTTAAATAGGGGATGGTATTTTTAACGGGTGTTTGGCAGGCTGCTAACGACACGGCCGCTACTCCAAAACCCAACATTTTCAGAAAATCTCGGCGGTGAGTGGCAGATCCATCTACGAGGGATTCTCCCTTTGAATCATTTTCGCTTGGCATATTGCCAAACTCATTGTGAATGTTTTTTACAAACGATGGTTCATTGGTTAACTCCTCAATCCCTTTCCAATACCTCTTGTTCGAATTTTCCATATAATCTTTCTTATTCAGACTAAAATTGAATCTATTTTTCTAAATTAATAATGACACTTAGAACATTCTAAGCCACCGATGTTTTGAACTTTTAAAGGCGTTTTGCTATCCTTATTATGAACCTCAACTAATTTGTCATAATAGGCATTGCCTTTTGCATTAACGTCTGTTTGGCGGTGACAGTCAATACACCATCCCATGGTTAAGGATGAACGTTGCTCCACCACTTCCATCTTTTCAATTTCTCCATGGCAACTTTTACACTCTAAGGCGCCTACATTGGTATGTTGGGAATGATTAAAATAAGCCAAATCAGGAAGGTTGTGAACACGTACCCATTGAATAGGTTCATTTTTTTCTAAGGCCCTATAAATTTTTTGAATTTCTGGGGACTCTCTTTTGATTGCATTGTGGCAATTCATGCAAATATTAGCGGAAGGAACATTGCCGCCCTTGCCTTCATAAACTCCTGTATGGCAATAGTTGCAATTGATTTGATACTCACCTGCGTGTAATTTGTGTGAAAATTTAATCGGTTGCTCAGGTGCATATCCTTGTTGAATACCTATTCCGTAAGCCGCGTCGATGGTTGCTTTACCTCCTAATAATAAGACTAAAACAATCATGCCCGTTTTCACGGCTGAGTTGGCAGCTAAAGATTTTACGTTTTCTGATAATGCTTGGAAAAATGGTTTTCCTGAATCATTTGTGTCGGTACCTGAAAGTTTACCTAACGTATTAACGATCGACAATAAGGCAATGAGAACCAAAACCATGATGATTAAAAGACCAACTAACAAGAGCTCCATCATACCACCAGAGCTCGGAGCCGCTGCTGGAGCCGCAACTGCCGCCGGAGCTGCACCTGCTGCCGGAGCCACTGGAGCTGCATTGGCCGCATCGATGTAAGCAACAATTCCTTTGATTTGCCCCTCTGTGAAGTTGGGATACGGGGTCATCGCCGCCTTGTTATATTTGTTATACAAATCATTGGCATATTGATCGCCAGAAGCGATCATAGCCTGAGGATTATGGACCCAAGAAACGATCCATTCGATAGGACGTCGCTCAGAAATACCTTTTAGTCCAGGGCCAACTAAAGCCTCATCGGATGTATTATGGCATGCCGCACAATTGTTTTTAAATAATGATTCTCCTTCGGCCGCATCTTGTGAATAAGATGCACTTGCTGTTGCAAATAATAAGGCTAATGAAAAAAGAAAGGTAACGAGAGTTGATTTTTTACAAAACATAAGCTGAGAATTCTCTTTTTAATTCAGAGGCCAAAATTACTATCTGAAATAATAAGAAACAATTAATTGTCCATTCAATTTCAGGATTTTTTAAGGATTAGGCCCTTATTTAGAATTTTTTGAAATAAGCATAAAAGATTATTGAATTATTTTTAGCTTAAGTATTAAAATTTTAACACAAACAAAAAAACCTTCGCTAGGAAGGTTTTTTGAGGTTTCGAGCGGATTCGAACCGCTGTAGAAGGTTTTGCAGACCTCTGCCTAGCCGCTCGGCCACGAAACCAATTAGCTGGGATGCAAAAATAGCACTTTTTTACTAATGGGCAAACGAATTATTTAAAATTTGGAATTTATGGTTTGAATCTTGGGCCAATTTGTCTGCCAAATTTAACCTAGCGTAAACACCGTAATTTCTGGCGGCATACCTACTCGGCCAGGGTATCCTAAATACCCATATCCCCGATTCACATAAATTTGCTGTTCACCTTCTTGATATAGCCCTGCCCATTGTTTATATATGTGTTGTGCTGGGGACCATTTATAATTGCCAATCTTCACACCAAATTGTGCTCCATGGGTATGACCAGCAAAAGCGACATCAATGTCTTTGAATTTTTGGGTCACTTCGGCATTCCAATGAGTTGGATCGTGCGAAAGGAGCAATTTTGTTGACGCTTCTTCTGTACCGGCATAGGCCTTTCCTAAATTACCATACCATGGAAAACGTCCAACGCCAATATTTTGCACTCCTATAATCGCTAATTTTTCACCAGACTCTTCGATGAACCGATGTTCGTCCATCAATAGGTCATAGCCCATTAATTCGTGGGCTTTCATTAAATCTTTTAAATTCTGTTTTTTGGCTGCCGGGGAATTCCAACGAACATAATCGCCATAGTCGTGGTTGCCTAAGGTGCTAAATACTCCTAAGGGGGCTTTTAATTTTGAGAAAATCTCAAAATAATCTTTTACTTCTTTCGCTTCATTATTGACCAAATCTCCTGTAAAAAAGATGACATCTGCCTTCTCTCGCATCATCATTTCGACTCCCCCTTTGACGGCTGTTTTATTGAAAAAGCTTCCTGTGTGAATATCAGAAACTTGGGCAATTCGCATGCCTTTGAAAGCTTTGGGTAGGTTTGGGATTTGTAAGGATATTTTTTCAACGCGATAATCATGCGCACCCGAAATGATACCAAAGGCAAATGTGGCGGCAGGCACGGCGCCAACGGCCAGCGCGGCTTTGGAAAGGAATTCGTTTCTGCTAATATTTCCCGGGGCGTATTCGTCGGGGCTAATGCGCATTTTGATATTTTGGAAGGACCAACGAATGATTCGGGTAATGTCCTCAATCAATAAAAAAAGGATGATGAATAATTTGGTGATCACGCTAATCATGACCAAGGCCATGAAGGTTATCCGAATTTCATTTTTCCAAAAATGCAAGGGCATGAAATTGTACGCCCAAATTCCGGCAATGATCACACTCGTAAATCCCCAATATCCATATCGCGTAATTAACTGGATTTGGGCAGATGATTGTTGGGTTGCCGTGCGAAATGCCTGCCAAACATAATAATCAATCGCAAAAATTATAAGTGACAAAAAAGGCACAAAATACATTTTATTCATAGGATGGTGCTCGCCAATGTGATTTACAACTAAATTTGTTGTTCATTTGTTCCAAAGGTGCAAAAAATTATGAAAAAAAACATCAGTATTTACGGGGGCGGTTGGGTAGGAGCACCTTTAGCATTTAAATTAGCATTAGCGGAATTCGAAGTAACCGTATCAGCATCGTCTGCTCACAAACAAGCCAAACATCCTAATATTAAGGTCGTGGAATTTAGGGCAGAGCCCAATATGGAGAAGGGTCTTTGGGATGAAATGAATCAGTCGGAAATACAAATTTGGGCGATACCTCCACGCCGGAAAAAGAATTCGGAGGAATTTTATTTGCAAATATTACAGGATTGGCTCAGCGTTTTGGATGAGAAGATTGTGAAAAAAATCATTTTTCTTTCATCCACATCCATCTATCAAAATGTTTCTGATATCGTGGATGAAAAATCCTCCATTGTTGAAACTTCTTTGATGGCTCAAGCCGAGCAACTCATTCAGGCGTCTAAAATACCTAGTGTTACTTTACGATTAGGGGGTTTAATGGGTGGAGATCGATTTGTTGCCAAATATTTCTCAGGCCGTAGAAACGATGGGGCAAATTGTCCGGTCAACTATGTCCATAAAGATGATGTGGTTGCACTTTGCACCTTGACCGTTGAAAAAATAAATAAAGGTATTTATAATATAGTCGCACCTATTCACCCAACTAAAGGGGAGGTCGGCGAAAACGATATCGAAAAACGCAATATGCCTGCAGGAACTTGGGATTATTCACAGCCCTGTTTAGGAGGTAAAATTATTTCTGGGGAAAAAATAACGAAGGAGTTAAAATACCAATTTAAGCATCCTGACCCGATGGAGTTTTAATCAACCCATTAGCTTTTGTAGAGACGCGATACCTCGCGTCTACGTCCGGATCAATTTTGTAGAGACGCGATACCTCGCGTCTACGTCCGGATCAATTTTGTAGAGACGCGATACCTCGCGTCTA
>JABMMK010000328.1 GCA_013205605.1 Cytophagales bacterium
AATAAAAACACTAGAAATACCGCAGATATGAGTACAAATTGTTCAACAATACCCCTCCATTTTTTATTCATACTCAACCTAGCTTAAGATATCTCGTACCACTTTTCCTGAAATATCTGTCAATCGATACCGCCTGCCTAAATGTTTGAAAATTAATTTTTCATGATTTAAACCCAAGGTGTGCAAGACCGTTGCTTGGAAATCATGTACGTGGACAGGGTTTTTAATGATATTATATCCTAATTCATCGGTTTCGCCATAGACCATTCCCGGTTTGATTCCACCACCTGCCATCCAGATACTGAAACATCTTGGATGGTGATCACGGCCATAATTTTCTGGGGTCAATTTCCCTTGGCTATAACTCGTACGTCCAAATTCTCCACCCCAAATCACTAAGGTTTCATCCAACAAACCTCTTTGTTTTAAATCGGTTACTAAAGCCGCGGAGGCTTGGTCCACATCTTTTGCTTGGCTTTTAATTTCAAAAGGAAGGTTTCCATGTTGGTCCCAACCCTGATGATATAATTGGACAAAGCGCACGCCATTTTCGGAAAGTTTTCGGGCCAATAAGCAATTGGCCGCAAAAGTACCGGGAACTAAACAATCTGGTCCATAAAGTTTAACGATATCGTCCGATTCTTTGGACAAATCCATCACTTCTGGCACAGCCGTTTGCATCCGGTAGGCCATTTCATATTGCTTTACTTTGGCTGTAATCTCAGGATCCCCAAATTCCTCGTAGGACATTTGGTTTAATTGGGCCAACTGGTCCAGCATTTCTCGGCGTTCGCCTCTAGCCATTCCCGCAGGATCTTTGATGTATAAAACGGGATCTTCTCCTTTAGAAAATTGAACTCCTTGGTGGATGGAATCTAAAAAGCCGTTCGACCAAAGTTTCGAATAAACGCCTTGGCCATTCCCAATCCCCCTCGATAACAAAACCGTGAAATCGGGTAAATTTTTATTTTCATTTCCTAATCCATAGCTCAACCAAGCTCCCATGCTAGGTCGGTTTCCTTGTTGGGATCCCGTTTGTAAAAATGTCAGCGCCGGGTCATGGTTGATGGCTTCTGTGTACATCGATCGAACCACGCATATATCATCCACAATTTTGGAGGTATAGGGCATGATGTCACTGATCCAAGTCCCAGCTTTTCCATATTGCTTGAAGTTTGCGAAGGATGCGGCCAGTGGAAATGATGCTTGATTCGCTGTCATTCCTGTCAATCGCTGCTCTCCACGCACGGAAGGAGGTAAATCCATCCCATACATTTCACATAATTTAGGCTTATAATCAAAGGTCTCCAATTGAGAGGGAGCTCCATTTTGAAACAAATAAATCACACGTTTTGCTTTTGGAGCAAAATGAGGAATGCCTGGCGTAAATCCTGACTCTTCCCGATCACCTCCATTGAGTAAACCAGGAATCATTAAGGAACCTAAGGCTACACTTCCTAAACCCAAACTCATCGTGGAGAGGAATCGTCGCCGATTAAAATTCAAACCATGTTCTAATATTTCCTTTTCCATAATTTATGACTTGGTAATGGTTTCCTCTAAATTATAAATGGTATTAACGACGCGCATCATGGCAGCTAAAAGTTTTTTATCTACGTTGGCCGCGATCGGAAATTCCCCCACCGCTAAAATTTTGGTTGCCTGCCCTTGGGTAATTTTAGCTCTTTGACTCAAGAAATAGCTATTTAAAATCCCCAACTCTTTTTCAGATGGATTTCGACACACAATTAGCCTGAAAGCCTTTTTGATTTTATCGCTGCTGTTACTTTTTTCCGTTAATAATTTGGCGGCTAAAACTCTGGATGCCTCCAAAACAGTTGGGTCATTCAGCATCATAAGTGCCTGCAAGGGTGTATTTGTTTTTAGCCTTTTGACTTCACATAAATCCCGATTACTAGCGTCAAAAATACTCATCGTCGGCGGTGGAACCGTCCGCTTAATTAAGGTATAAATTCCTCTTCGATATAAACTTTCACCATGATCTTGCACATAGATAGACAATAAGCCCCGACCAGAAGTAGCGCCTTCCCATAATCCTGGTGGTTGGTATGGCTTGACACTCGGCCCACCGATTTTAGGAACCAAAAGTCCGCTGCTGGCTAGCACGATGTCTCTAATATTTTCTGCATCTACGTGGTAACGAGATGACCTGGATAAATAGATATTTTCGGGATCTTTGGCTAATTTTTCAGGGTTGGTGATGGCTGATTGGCGATAAGTTGACGAAACCACCATTTGCTTTACGAGGCGTTTGACGTTCCAACCATGTTCCATGAAATCGACGGCCAACCAATCCAGTAATTTGGGATGAGTAGGTAATTCGCCTTGCATACCAAAGTCTCCCGTAGTTTTAACGATGCCTTTGCCAAAAAACTCCTGCCAAATTTGATTGATAAAAACCCTTGCCGTCAATGGATTTTTTCTGTCAAATAGCCATTTGGATAATCCTAATCTATTTTTTGGATAATTCTTATTGAATGGCAAAATGGAATTAGGAGTTCCTGGATTCACTTCATCACCAGGTGCATCATAGGCACCTCTTTTTAAAATGAATGTTTTCCTTGCCGTGTCCATGTCGGTCATGACGGAGACGATCAAACGATTTGTGTCTTGTTTATTAATGAATTTCAAGATGTTTTTTACGTCATCATTGCTGATTTCCATTAATGGTTTTTTCGCATAAGTCTCTGGTCCACCGATGACCGATTCGATGCCAACCTCCTTGATGTTATTAAAAAAGGCAAACATTTTATAGTAATCTTTCTGCGAAAAAGGATCGTATTTATGGTCGTGGCAATGCGCACACTCTAGGGTCATGCCCAAAAATGCTTTCCCAAACAAATCGTTTCGATCCGTTACGTAGCTTAATCGGTATTCTTCTTGGATGACTCCTCCCTCTTCTGTGATCTTATGGTTTCGATTAAAGCCCGTGGCTAATAATAATTCTTTGGTTTGATTAGGTCTAGCTGGGTTGATCAAAAAGTCGCCGGCTAGCTGCCAAGTAACAAATTGGTCATAAGGCATATTTTTATTTAAAGCATAAATAACCCAATCTCTCCAAGGCCATTGCGTGCGATA
>JABMMK010000329.1 GCA_013205605.1 Cytophagales bacterium
AAAGATTTACAAATACCCGATTTAAATAAATTTGTCGACGAATACTGGCGGATGCGTTTACGTAGAACCGTTCAAACTTGGAAAACGAATACTAAGCCCAAAGTGGTCACTCATCTATTGAAAAATGAAGACGACATCATTCGCAATTTGATTCGAACAGGATTAACCAATAACCCAGACGATAAAGTAAAAATTGTCTATCATCCTGATTTTATTGTCTCTACAAACCCACTATTTGGTTTGGAATATGGCCAATTTGTTCGCGGTTGTCACCTAGGTGTTTTCCCAAGTTATTATGAACCATGGGGCTATACGCCCTTAGAATGTATGGCCAGGGGCGTGCCTACGATCACTTCAGATTTGTCAGGTTTTGGGGATTATATGATGCAAATTATGCGCGATTATGATCAATGGGGCGTTAGCGTGGTCAATAGAAAATCTCAGACTTACCAGGAATCAGCTGAACATTTGGCAACCCTATTATTTAAATTTGCACAGCAATCCCAGCGAGATCGAATTCTTCAGCGAAACCGAGTAGAAAGTATCGCAGACACTTTTGACTGGTCTAATTTAAGGGGCTGCTACGATACCGCTCACGAACTAGCTGTTTTGAAAAAATAAACACTCCCTTAAAAATGCTTTAAAGCCTCCCATTTTGAGAGGTGCGTTAAAGGGTGTTTGTCGACAAAATTTGTTACGCATATATTGGCGCATCCAACGTGCATCCTCCGGATTTTCTAAGGCATAAAAAGCATCTTTTATGGCGCCAACAAAACTCATCGATTTGAAAAATAAAGCTCACCTTTCAACCCACTCTCAGTAACCTCCCACTTCGAGGCGTCAAATGGTTTGTATTGAATATCCACAAAATTGATTTCATAAAAATTCTTCCAGGTAGTCTTCTCTCGATCTAACTTTCTGATTCGATTGGCAGAAACATTCATCACCTCCAACTCGATATGATTCTTGGCCCTTAAAACGCCTTTAGGTATATTGATTTGATAAGGCAATGACCAAACAATTCCCAAATCTTGCCCATTAATTTTCACCCGTACCCAATCACGAACCTGATCCAAATGCAATATTTGACATGCATTCATTTGCTCTGATATCAAGTCAAAATCAAAGGCATACGCCGCTTTACCCCAGTAATCATGCGTAGCAGAATCCATTGTCCAAAATGCCATGGCATCCAATGGCCGCGATTTAACTAATTGATTTGGAAAAGAAAGCATAATTTTTTCACGTGGCTCCAATGGCACAAATACCCTAGGAACCGCTATTTTAGCAACAGCCCTTTTATCGACTTTTGCTGGCCGAACAATGACGCTTTGACCTGGCGCTAAGGACATGAAAAATTGCTTTTGTTTAGTCAAGTGCTCCTTCCAAATTTTTCCGGTCAATGGATCTTCTATCTCCACATCTGAAACGGTTTTTGACAAATTAATCATCCCCTCCGTAAAGTTTTTAGCTAAGTTGGCAATGAAATATTTGGCCCCTTCAGGAGATCTTTTTCGAATAAAAGATAAATCCACATCCGCAATGCTTTCACGATTTATTTTAAAGCGTTCCAAGACATTAATAGGGTCCGAAACCCAGCGCATGACTAAGGTTTCTTTGGCTACTTGCCAACGAGCCTTTTCGTCTTCCGTGAGCCCAAATGAATTTGGATTCAAAGGCAAGTGCTCCAAGAAATAAACAGGCAAACCCTGCTTCACCCATTTGGCCCACAACTCCATCGTTTCTAATGAAACATAATGAGGCGCCGGAATGAGCAATATTTTATACTCATTTCCCGAAACTGATTTCCACGTTCTTCTAGATGTCACTTGCAAAGATTTCATCAAATCGTCCGAGATGTAGTCCAATTGGTACCCCTTGTTTTGCATGTGTTCAGACCATTTACCAAACGAAGTATTGATCATCCAATCACGACTATTAGCATGTAAATCGAGTAAATGAATTTTGCCCTTGCCATTTCTTTCATGCCAAATATCCTCCATCGGAAAGTACATCAATACATCAGAATCCGTGGGATCCTTTTGCAACATCGTTTGGCATTTATCAATGTATTTATTAAGCTCAGGCAATGCTTCCCAAAAATGACTTTGGGGATTGAAATTAGTGCTCGCATAAAACAACCAACCCGGCCAGGTAATTTCTGGGGGAGAGTACGTCGCCCCGTGGAAAAAAAGGTGATTGACGCCGCCAATAAATACTTGGTCTACCACCGGTTTGATCTGTGCCAATGAAACCTTAAAATGATTTCCAAGCCACGTGGCGGTCTCTGCAGAAACCAATTTCTTTCCCATTAAATTAGCCGCCGAAGAAGCCAATTTTAAATTGCGAACATCGGGTATTCCAAAACGGACCGAATCATAATCTGGATCTACCCGATACCCCGGAATATCAAAAGGCTTACTTCCAAAAAACTCGGTTTCAGGAATGTCCACCGCCGCATAAATATCGATGAGATTTCCCGGTGATCCATGCGCTTGGTTCCGACTCTTAAACCCCATGGTTTTAATCCAATTGGCAAATGGATTAGAAAACTGATTTAGTAATAATTGGGATATAGTTCGATGGTAATCCGCCCAAATCGTATTTTCTTTCTCCGTTTCTGCTTTTGGTTTTGCCAAAACATTCAAATATTTTCTTAGGTCATAGTGATTTAAACGAATGAATTCCGAAAAAAGCCCTGCGGTGTAATTAGCCCCATACACTTCATAGGAATCATTGTATAAAGCCCTCAAAGGAGCATGCGACTTTTTCAATAAGGGCACAAAGGTTTCTCGGTAATGCTCAAATGCCGACTTAGAAAAGTGGTCCATCACGAGACCCTCTCCACCGGGAGCTGCGCGTTTCACTTTTTGATTCGTTAAATTTTGACTCAATAGATACAATTTCGCACCCGAATTTCCGGCTTGGAATTGCGTCTTTTTTTGGCTGATGAGCTCTTGAGTGAATTGACCATCCACATAGACAGAAACAGCTTGGATA
>JABMMK010000330.1 GCA_013205605.1 Cytophagales bacterium
ATTATTGGTACCATGCCACGGGTCCCCAATATGTGGAAAAAATACTGAGCAGTCCCCACTCCGTTATGTATCTAGTAGCCCATAATCCATCTATTTCGTACGCCGCATCCTATTTTTCTGGAGAAATGATTCAAATGGAAACTTGTTCATGTGTACATTTGCACTGGCCAATAGCCAATTCATGGGATGAAATTATCAAAGGAAGCGCCATGGTCAATTTTATACATTAATTCTATGCAAAAAAATCGCCTTATTTTTCGTTGGATTTTGATTCTGTTTACACTTTTGATGATTGCGCTCGCTATCGATATGGCCCGAAATACAACGGCTCCTTGGAATAAAAATAAAGCAAAAACCAATTAATAAGCCGCTTTATTTAGCCATTTAATTCCAAAAATCGAAGGCTATAAAACGGACTCGATGTGTTTTAGATGATGGGTGCAATGCCAAGCATAAATTCCCAATACCCGATCTAAAGGATAAGTAATTCCTCGCTCAGGATGAAAATATGTTTTCGTCCAATCTGTTTCTTGCAGAGTATTCATTAAATAAACCCAACGCTGATGCACGGATTTGACGCCTGTGATGGACCATTCAATCGGTGCTTCGTCGCCATCAGGCATGTGGGCCCAGTCATTTTCTGAATAGGGCATGATGGTTGGATTTTCCTCATTTAATGCTTTTTTGAATCGTATATAACAATTCATGTGGCTATCAAACATGTGATGAATCACTTGGCGAGCGGTCCAGCCTCCTGGTCGGTACGCTTTTTTCAACGTAGTTTCGGAAAGTTTTGATGCGACAATGACTAATAAATCAGGAAATTCATCAATTGTCTTAATCCAGTTTTTTCTGATTTCAGGGGTGATGATTTCTGGGGCAGCAAATTTCCCAATAGGATATTGAAGTGGATTTAATTCCATGTGATTATGCGTTGGTAAAAAAAGTTGTGATGTCTTTGGCGGCTTCTCGGGTATGGGCGATCAATGGGTGGACGCCGCGATGTATCAACTCAAGCATTTCTTTTCCTGAATCTTTACTTAGATGGGAAATATGCAAAGGCATCAAAATTTCGCCTTCTTCCACCTCCATGGGCGTACACATTTCAAAAGCGATGTTGCCCGCCGAGGCTATTTTAATTAATTCCAATTTTGTTTTTTGGAAACTTTCTTCAAAACTTTCTTCTGTATTTCCCGAAATTTCTAATTGGACTGCTGTCTGGCTCGATTTTAAGGCCAACAATTCTTTAATCTCGTTATCTAACAGGTTTAATTGTTTTCTAAGTGCATGGTAATTTTTACCCGTCGACATCCGTTCGCGAATCGATTGCCTAATGAAATAAGTAATCGTATCGGTTACCGTTAATCCTATTTCAGCGGTTTGTTTAAAAATTAATGAGCTCTGCGACATGCCAGGAATGGTGTTTGGGTCATGCAAGATGACCAATCCTTCTGGACTTAAAAATCCGTCTATTCGCGTGCAAACCCCAAAACCTAAGTCGTCAAATGCTTTTTTAACTTGCTCTTGTATGATTTTCAAATCAGCTAAACTAGCATCCATTGGAATTCTTTTTCGGGTTGCCTTAGACTTATATTTGGCATTAAAATCGAAAACTTCTACGGACTCGTCGATAATAATTTCGGTCGGCGGTAGGGCAACCGACTCGCCATCGGGAGTCTGAATGACTCCGCAACTAAATTCCGCGCCAAGCACAAACGATTCCAATAAAATGGAATCTTCCGAATGAATGGAATGAATAACGGCCTTGGTTACTCCTTGTAAAAAATACGCTTGTAACTCGGTTAAAAGTTCGGCCGGATGTAAGAATACTTGATGCTGGAATATCACTGGAAAGCCTATTCCCTCATCTAGATTGACCATTTTTTGAAGCAAATCTATTTGATCCTCCTCCCTTAACTTGATCCAATCTTCCCGGTAAATCTCGGAGATGAACAGGCATTTTTTGATCGCCTGATCAAAGTCCTCTAAGGAATCTTTTTTGACAAAAGCCAAACCAATCGACGATCCTTGATGCGGAGCCTTGGCCACAAACGGCAAACCTATTTCTTTTTTTACTTGTTCAAATAATGTTTCTCGGCCATATTTCTCGTAGTCATCTCTCTTTAAATTGAAGAATTTTTTATCGAGTCCTACGCTTTTTTGTAGCCATTCATTTTGCTTCGACTTATCGATTCCGATTGCTGAGCCCAATAAACCTGGTCCGGAATAGGGGATGTCATACCATTCTAATAAACCTTGGATGCTTCCATCTTCTGCGCCAGGACCGTGCATGGCAATGAACGCGAAATCGAAATGATCTTTAAAGTTTTCAGGAAAAATTTGAACTCCAATCTCCTGGATAATTTGTGCATAAGCCTCAGGATTTTGATTTTCTAAAGATTCAATGTAAACTGAAAATGGAGCTGTTTGATATTGTTTTGGAGGGAAAAAATCACGGATTGAATCTTCAAAAATAAGCGATTCTTTAATCAAAATAAAATGTCCCAAACTGTCTACAAAAATAGGCACGGGTTTGAATAATGCTTTATTGATATGCGCCATGGCCGTTTTCCCACCGGCAAAACTAATTTCACGTTCTCTCGCTTGGCCACCAAATAAAATTCCAATACGCATCATAAATTACTGGGGGATAATTTGGCTAATTTCTTCCACGGATTTGACTTCGGGTACTTCTCTTTTTATCGCTTCTTCCACACCGGCTCTGAAGGTCATGGCCGACATATTACAGGATTTGCAATTGCCAACTAAAGACAATGTTAGCTCATTTTCTTCCGAAATGCCCACGATTTCCACATTGCCGCCATCTGCAATCAAGTAAGGACGAATGCTGTCAAGTGCTGATTGAATTCGTGCATAAAGTGGATGATTTTCCATAGGTTAAGTGTTTGATTGTGCGTTACTAATCGCAATTTGTTGGGCTAAATTGGTAGCAATTTGTATAAAAGCATTCGCGCTGATTCCGTCCGTGGACGCAATAGGTTTCCCTTCATCGCCCGCTTCTCGGATCGCTTGTATCAAGGGTACTTCCCCCAAAAATGGTACTTTATATTTTTCAGCTAACATTTTACCACCGTCTTTGCCAAACAAATAATATTTGTTTTCAGGCAATTCTACCGGTGTAAAATAAGCCATATTTTCGACTAAACCCAACAATGGAACATTAATTCCCGCTTGGTTGAAAAATTGCAAACCTTTAGTTGCATCTGATAAGGCTACTTTTTGAGGCGTGGTTACAATCACAGCTCCAGTTAATTTGATCAATTGGACCAACGTTAAATGTATATCTGAGGTTCCTGGCGGAAGATCGATCAATAAGTAATCCAATTCACCCCAATTTGTATCGCCAAAAAACTGGCGCAAGGCTTGCGTCATCATAGGACCGCGCCAAGGCACAGGGCTGTCGGAGGGAGCCAAAAACCCCATTGAAATCATTTTTATGCCATATTGCATGATGGGTTGAATGCGATTCTTGCCATTGATTTCTTCGACCAAAGGCTGCAAATCCTCTGCGCCAAACATGACAGGAATAGAGGGTCCCGAAATATCAGCATCCAAAATACCTACCTTAGCCCCAAGATTTTTAAGCGCCATGGCTAAGTTGGCCGTCACCGTCGATTTACCCACACCCCCTTTTCCAGAGGCAATCGCAATCACATTTTTAACTCCAGGAATTAAGGGATCCGCCGCCGATAAACTAGTTACCTCAGCAGTCATTTGAATCACGACTTTTAGGTCTGGATGAACTAAACGATGTATAGCATCCTCACAATCTTTGCGAATTTTTTCCTTTAAGGGACATGCCGGGGTGGTTAAAACCACGGTAAATCGAACTTCGCCAACGCCCAACTCAACATCCTTGATCATTCCCAAGGTGACCAAATCTTTCTTCAAGTCAGGCTCTTGGACGGTACTTAAGGCGCCTATAATCAGTTCTTTACTTACACTTAATTCTCCCATGTTCGATTTTAATATTCAAACCTCAAATATACAGGTTTTTGCTGTTTATTATGAGCCCAATGATGCTTTTAATGATAAAATTTCAGCAGCTAATTTCTCCGCCAATTTCGAATAATCGACAGAAGGAAATTGGCTTGCCAGCTCCCCTTTTAATTTTTCTAAATTAGCTATATGTAGGTGTTTTTTTGTTGGGTGCGGTCGGTGATGCAGCGTGGTAATTATACGTTCCCAAGCAACATCTACCGCTACCAATTCGCTTGAAAAATAAGTCTCTTTGAATTTTTGCCAAATATAATCCAAGGCAATTTCATTGGGATGAATTAAATCTTTTTCATAAAAACGATAATCCCTCAGCTCGTCCATCATGATTTCAAAAGCTGGGAAATAGGTAACTTGGCCCGGAAATTCCTTTGCAATTTCATGGGCTGCCAACCGCAATGATGCTTTAGAAACAGAATTTTCCATCATGCCATCTCGAGTATGCCTCACGGGTGACACGGTCAAGATGATGTGTAATTGGGGATGACTCTTTATAAATGCACGATAGGCTTCTGTAATTTCAGAGACCTGATTCATGTGCTTGGCAAATCGTTGACTCGCTTGTTTATGGCAATTTGCGATCGGTCTGTTGAGTATATTGTCGTGATAAAAATAGGCGGTACCGAAGGTCAGTATCAACGTATCGGCTTGGTACAAAAATGCCTGGGTTTCTTCTTGTTTTGCATGAATCTCCTCCATTAAACCTTCCGGACTTTGGCTGATAAAATTGGAGTGAAAATCAGGATGTAAATAAAAATCACCTTCAGCATATAAATCGGTAATTTTTAACGGTTCAAACGCTAACGCTTTTAAAATGCGAATGGGATTAAATTGGGTTCCAAAAGGCTGATTGAGCAATTTCAGTGTTAAACCATCCAACCTTTTTCCCATATTTTCCGCAAAACAAGATCCCATAGACAATACCCTACTGTTGGGCCTTAGCTTATGGTTTGCAATGGGAATTGGGAAATCAGTGCTAAGTTTCAAGCCTTGTTTATTATAGTGAAATGATAACTCGAGTCTTATTTAAGGCCATTAGCCCATTGGTCCATTTTCTTCTCCAAAACCTCTAATGGCATATTTCCATCTTTTAGCAATTCATCATGGAAGTCAGAGAGTTTAAACTTGGTCCCTAATTGCTTCGTCAGGCGTTCTCTAATTTCTTTGATTTTGAGCGCCCCTATTTTATAACTTAAGGCTTGCGCTGGAATTGCCATATACCTTTCTATTTCAGCGATCGTACCTTCTTCATTGAGGGGTTCATTGTCCATCATGAATTTGATGGCCTCTTCCCTCGTCATATTTTTGGAATGCATTCCGGCATCTACTACTAAGCGGATGGCGCGGTGCATTTCATCCCCCAATGCGCCCATATATTGGTATGGATCTGTGTACAATCCCAATTCCTTACCTAAGCTTTCTGTGTATAAAGCCCAACCTTCTGCATAGGCTGAATTTCCACCAAAACGCCTAAATTTAGGCAAATCCCCATTTTCTTGTTGCAAACTAATTTGATAATGGTGTCCTGGAATGGCTTCATGCAAGAAAAGACTTTCCATGCCACTCGTCAGGTTAAACGTTTTTGCATTTGTGATCGGAACATAAAAGATACCGGGTCTTTTTCCATCTTCAGTGCCGGCAAAATATTCGGCTGAGGCAGAGGCAGCCCGAAAAGCTTCTGTTTGACGAATCTCAAAAGGCGATTTTGGAACACGGCCAAACATCGTTTTGAGTTGGGGCTCCATTTTTTTATGAATCGTTTCAAAGGCTGCAAGCACTTCTGCTGGATCTTTAAAAGGAGTGAATTTAGGATCAGTTCTCATGTGTTCAAAAAAGGCTTTCAATTCACCCTTGAATCCCACGGCATCCTTTGTTTTCTCCATTTCCGTTTTAATTCGCTTGACTTCAGAAAGGCCCGTTTGGTAAATTTCATCCGCTGATTTATCCGTGGTGGTCATCGTGCGAATTAAATATTGGTAATACGCTTTGCCATTGGGTATGTCGCTGATTCCTGAACTCAGCCTTCCTTTGGGTAAGTATTCTTCCTTGATGAAAGTAGCCAAACGACTGTAAGCAGGAAGGATAATTTGCTGGATGTTATTGACGTATAATTCGGTAAACCTTTTTTTGTCTGCTTCGCTAAAGCTTTTAGGCAAATTTTTAATGGGTCCATAAAAGGTGCTTTCTTTTACGTCTTTGACGTTAAAGGCCTCTAGTTGGGGAATTATTTTCACAATCAATGCTTTAGGCAAAACATGTCCCGCGGCCATTCCTTTTCTGAAATAAACGATGGAGCTATCTAAATATGCAGCCCCTTTAAGCATTCTTTTAGACCAATTTTCATAATCTTTTGTGGTCACAAAGGGTTGGATGACAGAGCCACTTCCCAACTGTGCGAATGTCAAATGAAAGCCATAAAATTGATTTAATGGGATAAAGTTTTCGGGGAAGCTTAGTCCTTCCATTCCCAAATTGACATCTCTTTCGATCAAATCGTAGGTTAATTGGTCATTGGTATTTAAACTTTCACGGTCAATTTCTTGAATAGATTTTTGGTATTTCTCTAAAGTGCTTTTGACTAAAGCCCGGTGGCTGTCCGTGAAGTCAATATTTAATAAGTCATTGTATCGATTATCGCCATTAAATGTCGCAGAGAGAGGACTTAATTTTAATTGGTCTTCGTAATATTCCGAAATGATTTTATCAAGCTGCGGGTTTTTCTGTGCTGTATTTTTCTCCTTTTGGCATGAAAAAAATGAAATTAGGCTGATGAATAGAATTAGTTTTTTCATATGATGAGTTGATTTGTTTGACGGGTATTAAATTATTTGAATGGATTTTATTGCAATCACTGATCTGGGAATTTATTCCGCTTGGCAATTTATTGCATCTCAGTAAAATTAGCAAAATTTTGGGAATCTGTGTAATTAAAAAGGCCTTCATGTTCATATTTGGACAAATTCAATATATTTGTATCTCGCATACATAGATCCATTTATTAATCAAATTCATATGTCTGAAATTGGCGCTGAGCGCGTTCGACTTTCATTAAGGAACGATAATAAAGGCTGGAAAAAGTGGGGGCCTTACCTGACTGAGCGCCAGTGGGGAACTGTGCGTGAGGATTATAGTGCGCATGGAAATGCCTGGGGAAGTATTACGCATGACATGGCACGCTCAAAGGCGTATCGCTGGGGTGAAGAGGGGATTGGAGGTATTTCAGATAATAAGCAACATGTGTGTTTTGCTTTTTCTTTTTGGAATCATCGGGATCATATTATTAAGGAACGTTTTTTTGGCTTGACTGGAGCGGAATCAAATCATGGAGAGGACGTAAAGGAATTGTATTATTACCAAGATGCAACGCCTACACATTCTTATCAAAAGATGTTGTATAAGTATCCCCAACAAACCTTTCCTTATGATAAATTAATTGAGGAGAGCAAAAAGCGGAGCCGATTACAGCCTGAATACGAGCTTTTAGACACAGGTATTTTTGATAAGAATGAATATTTTGACATTTCTATGGAATATGCCAAGGGGGATGAGCAAGATATTCTGATTAAAGTGACTGTTGAAAATAGGTCAAAAGTTGACGCACCCATTACTGTTTTGCCCACAATTTGGTATCGAAATACTTGGTGTTGGGGATATGAAAATTACAAATACAAACCTCTTTTAACGGGGGTAGGAAATTCTTTTATTGAGGTGGATCACCGAGTGGTCGGCCGATTTAAATTATATGCGGAGGAAGCGGATGAATTTTTGTTTTGTGATAATGAAACGAATTTTGAGCGCCTGCATCAATCGCCTAATTTATCGCATTTTACCAAGGATGGGATCAATGATTATATTGTCAATAAAAGTAAAAAATCAATCAATCAAAATCATATAGGGACCAAAGCCGCGGCCCGATATACAGCGAAAATTCCTGCGGGGGGTAAGAAAGTTTTCAGGTTGAGATTAGTCGATCACACGCTAAAATCTCCTTTTGAGGATTTTGATACTATTTTTGAGAACAGAATTAAGGAGGCGGATGAATTTTATGATTCGATTCAAAAGGGGGTCGACGACCCTGGATTGAAGTTGCTCCAGCGTCAATCCTACGCGGGAATGTTGTGGACCAAACAGTGGTATTATTACAATGTTTTTGAGTGGATTAAGGGAGATCCTGCGATGCCAAAACCAGATGATAGCCGGAAGTTTGGTCGAAATAATGCATGGCGACATTTATATACGGCTAATATTTTGTCGATGCCCGACAAGTGGGAATATCCGTGGTTTGCGGCTTGGGATTTAGCGTTTCATACGATTCCTTTGGCAAGACTTGACCCTGACTTTGCCAAAAGGCAGTTGGCCGTTATCCTGCGTGAATATTACATGCATCCCAATGGTCAAATTCCGGCCTACGAGTGGTCGTTTTCGGATGTAAATCCGCCGGTACACGCTTGGGCTACTTGGAAAGTCTATGAAATAGACAAGGAGATGAATGGTGGAAAGGGCGATATCGTTTTTCTGGAGCGTATTTTTCATAAACTGTTGTTGAATTTTACTTGGTGGGTCAACTTAAAAGATGCGGGGGGAGATAATGTTTTTGGGGGAGGATTTTTGGGAATGGATAATATTGGAGTTTTTGACCGATCGGCTACATTGCCGACGGGCGGGCATTTAGAGCAAGCGGATGGAACGGGATGGATGGCGATGTACAGTTTAAATATGTTGCGGATTGCTTGTGAAATTGCGATTGAAAATCCGGTGTATCAAGATATGGCTTCTAAGTTTTTTGAACATTTTCTTCACATCGCGGGGGCTATGCAATCCATTGGCGGAGAGAAATTGAATTTATGGGATGAAGATGATCAGTTTTATTATGATATGTTGCATCAAGAGGATGGAAGCGCGATGCTATTAAAAGTCCGATCGATGGTGGGTTTAATTCCATTATTTGCGGTCGAAGTGTTGACCTCAGATATGCTAGATAAATTGCCTGCATTTAAACGTCGGGTGGAATGGGTATTAAACAATCGCCCCGATTTAGCCTCCTTGATTTCTCGTTGGTATGAACCCGGAAAGGGGGAAAGTCGCTTGTTATCTATCTTGAGAGGGCATCGGATGAAAATGATTTTGAAGCGTATGTTTGACGAATCGGAGTTTTTATCGGATTTTGGAATTAGGTCTTTGTCAAAATACCATCAGAAGCATCCGTATAAATTTGCGTTTGAAGGAGGTTCCATGCAAGTTGATTATACGCCTGCAGAATCTACCGGAGATATGTTTGGCGGAAATTCAAATTGGCGCGGCCCCATTTGGTTTCCAATGAATTATTTGATTTTGGATTCTTTGTCCAAGTTTTCGGATTATTATGGAAGTGATTATGAGGTGGAATATCCAACGAATTCAGGCCAAATGATGAATATAAAAGATGCCGCATCGGGGGTCTCAAAACGTTTATTAGCGATGTTTTTGCCTGGGAAGGATGGTAAAATACCGATGTATGGGGAATATGAAAAAATGCAATCTGATCCAAATTTCAAGGATAAGCATTTGTTTTTTGAGTATTTTGACGGTGACACAGGGAAGGGATTGGGGGCGAGTCATCAAACGGGTTGGACCGGTTTAATTTCAGAAATTATTAGACAATTGTATGGAAAATAAAAATGAGTTTATGGGAACACCAGAAGAAAATTTCAAGGCATTAGGGTTGGATTTACCCCCGGCACCTAAGCCGATGGGCGTGTACAAACCGGGATTACAAGTGGATCATTTCTATTATGTTTCGGGGCATGGGCCCGTACTTAACGATGGATCTTTAATCGTGGGTAGAGTAGGCGATGCGATGGACATGGAGGAAGGGAAGTTGGCGGCCCAGCAAGTTGGCCTGACGATATTGTCCACCTTGAAATCCCAATTAGGTAGTTTAGATAAAATCAAGCGGGTCATTAAAGTGTTGGGCATGGTCAATTGCACGGCCGATTTTGAGCGGCATCCTTATGTGATTAATGGTTGCTCCGAGTTATTTGCTAACGTATGGGGGGAAGAAAATGGAATTGGAGTGCGCTCGGCGGTTGGCATGGGCACGCTCCCCGGCAACATCCCCGTGGAGATTGAAGTGATTTTTGAATTAGCCTAGAAAAATTACCTAATACCTATTACCTCTTACCTGAAAATATCTACTTTGATAACTCGAGCATAGCCTTTAACGCTTTATAGGCAGGAACTCGCACTTTTTCTGTTAGGTGAATTTCAGGCAATTCATAATAAAGTGCGTTATACAATTTCTCCAAGGTGTTCATTTTCATGTAGGGACATTCAGCACATGCACACGTATTTTGCTCGTTGGCCGGCGCGGGAATCAAATG
>JABMMK010000331.1 GCA_013205605.1 Cytophagales bacterium
GACGAAATCCAATTCCAATCTTTCTCAATATTAGACGCATTAACCACCAAATAATATTCGCGAGCGTTCACTCGATACACCAATAAATCATCCACAATTCCCCCGGTGGCATTAGGCAAGCAGCTGTATTGCACTTTGCCGTCCGTTAATTTAGACGCATCATTCGAACAGACATACTGAATTAAATCCAAGGCTTTTTCTCCCTTTAATAAAAATTCACCCATGTGGCTCACGTCAAAAACCCCCACATTATTGCGGACACACACATGCTCCTCAATTAAATTCGTGTATAAAACAGGCATATTAAAACCCGCAAAAGGGACCATTTTAGCTCCCAAATCTACATGCGTGTCATTCAAATGCACAAATTGTAAAGCATTTTCTTCCATATTATTCTCTATATAAAACTTGTAATAGTGTTTGTCCAACCGCTTTTAGCGTGGACTTGTCGATGATATTTAAATTATCTTGATGCGTATGATGAAAGGATCCAAAATCAAATCCGCCATTGACCGGCCTTAAATCGATGATGTCAATCATTTGTATTTTCCCTACTTCATTCACCGCCGTATGATCATCCGAAATCCCAAAAGCATCCTCGTCGATGAATATATTTCCATAGCCTAAATCGGCAGCCGTCGCCCAAATGGAGCGAACAATTCCAGGTGCATATTGCATCGATGTGCCTTCATGTGGAAATTTAGCTCCTCTAGCCCCCACCATATCCAATAAAATTCCATAATAAGGTCGGTAGTTTTCTGGAATCATGTTTGTCGCCCAATGTTGTGATCCTAGGGCCCAACTCGTTGTCGACGGATTTCCAGTAAAATCATATGGCTCGCCATGATCTTCTAAATCAAAGAAAATTAGGTCCACGCCGATCGTCGGCTTTTTGCTTGTTTCCGATAAAATTCTGGCGATTTCCAACATCACACCTACGCCACTAGCTCCGTCATTCGCCGCGTCAATTGGCTTATTTTTATCCACCGAATCTTTGTCGGCGATACTCCTGGCATCCCAATGCGCTCCCAATAAAATCCTTTTTTGAATTTGCGGTTGGTATTGTGCAATCACATTAAAACCCTTCATTTTATATCCATCATAACGAAAGGACGTAAATTCTTGGATTTTCACTTGCCAACCGTAGCCCTTTAATTTTTCAACAATCCAATCCTTGCATTTAATTTGTGCTGGGGAATTAGGAATTCGAGGGCCAAAACTTACTTGCTTCGCGATGTGCGCAAAGGCTGAATCGGAATTAAATACAGGAGTTTCAACGATGACTGCCGTAGATTCTACGCTTTTGTCTTGGCTTTTATTGCTTTTAAACCAAAAGTACGCTCCACTGAGAATAAAAAGAACCAACAAAAATAAGGCGATGCGAGAACGATTCATTTTACAAAGATAAGGGCTTGGAATTAAGAATTCCTATTTGATATTCGTACCTTGCAGCCTAATTACAAATAAATCATGGGCATTAACCCAAAACAAGAAAAATTCTTAAAAGAAATTCAAGCAGAAATCCTCGAATTTTTTGAACTCAACGATTATCGATCGTACTCGGTCAACCAAATTCACAAAGCATTTGCGATTCGCGACCGAAAGACCAAGGAAATTTATTCCGACGCCGTAGATAAATTAGCACAAGAAAACAGGATCATTCGCCAGTCGGATGGCAACTATAGATTTGACAGTGAATCATTCCAAGTAAAAGGTCGCGTCGATCACGTAAATTCTCGCTTTGCCTTCGTTGTAACCGAAGGAGAAGGAAAAGATATTTGGATCGCGACGGCGGACTTAATGTATGCCAAAGATGGAGATACCGTGCTCGTCCAAGCACGAAGACCTTCTGAAAAAAAGAAAAACGACCGACCGGAAGGCGAGGTGGTTGAGATTTTAGAGAGACGTTCCCCGGAGTTAGTGGGCGTCATCCAAGTCACCCCACACTATGCCTTTTTAATCCCCGATTCAAAAAAAATATACGAAGATATTTACGTGCCGCGCACGGAAACGATGGCTGCCAACCACCTAGACAAAGTGATCGTCGAGGTGACTCGTTGGGCCTCCGCCGGTAAAAAAGCAGAAGGCCGTGTCGTCAAAGTATTAGGTAAAGCCGGTGAAAATGACACTGAAATGCACTCCATTTTGGCGGAATTTGGGCTTCCTTATGATTTCCCAGAAGAGGTGGAATTGGCTGCAGAGGATATCCCAACCACCATTTCAAAAGACGAAATTAAAAAGCGAAAAGATTTTAGAAAGGTCTTGACCTTTACTATAGATCCCGTGGACGCTAAGGATTTTGACGATGCCATTAGCTATCAAATTTTGGCCAATGGGCATACGGAAATTGGCGTTCACATAGCCGACGTTTCGCATTATGTAAAGCCTGGAAGTGTATTGGACCAAGAGGCTTATCGACGTGCGACCTCCGTTTATTTGGTGGATCGTGTCGTTCCTATGTTGCCCGAAAAACTTTCCAATGGCCTGTGTTCGTTGAGACCCAATGAAGACAAATGTACGTTTTCGGCCGTTTTCGAATTAGACAAAAAAGGGAAGATTATCAAAGAGTGGTTTGGGAGAACGTTAATCCATTCGGATCGCAGGTTTGCCTACGAGGATGCCCAAGTTTTAATCGAACATGAGGGGCCTTCTGAAGATCCTTATGAGCCAGTCATCAAAGATTTAAATCGGATTGCGAAAACATTTAGAGACGCCCGATTTAAACATGGGTCGGTCAATTTCGATTCGACGGAACTTCGGTTTTTGTTGGACGAAGATGGAAAGCCCATTGCCGTATATCCTCGCGAACGCAAGGATGCGCATAAATTAATTGAGGAATTTATGTTGTTGGCCAACAAAAAAGTGGCTGAATATGTACATGAATTAAAGCAAACGGATCCGCGAAATACCATGGTATATCGGATACACGATGCGCCTGATCCAGAAAAACTACGCGTGTTTTCTTCCTTTGCGAAGAAATTTGGGTACCAAGTAACCACGGAACCCAAGCAAGTGAGCCAGTCATTTAATGCGTTGATGGAAAATATTCAGGGAAAAGCGGAGGAAAATGTATTGCAAAGTTTGGCGGTTCGTACTATGTCGAAGGCTAAATATAGCACCGATGCGATTGGCCATTTTGGCCTAGCCTTTCCATTTTATTCCCACTTTACAAGTCCTATTCGTCGCTATCCGGATGTCATGACGCATCGATTATTGCAACATTATTTAGATGGGGGTGAGACCAAAGACCGTTCGCCGATCGAGATTCAATGCAAGCATTCATCGGATCGGGAGAAGTTGGCCTCCGAAGCCGAACGTGCTTCCATTAAATACAAGCAAGTGGAATACATGAGTTTACATGAGCCACAGGTATTTGACGGAATCATTACAGGCGTAACGGAGTTTGGGATATTTGTGGAGATAGGAGATACTTCTTGTGAGGGGCTTGTACGCATGGTCGACCTAAACGACGATTTTTACGATTTAGATAAAGAAAATTACCGGATTGTGGGCAAGTCCAA
>JABMMK010000332.1 GCA_013205605.1 Cytophagales bacterium
AGTCATCCCATCAGAAAGTAGATCTGTAACGATTTGTTTTATTTCATCTATTTCCTCTTCCGATGAATTTACATTGCCTTCATGTGAAATACATCGTATCCTTAATCCCGAACCCGCATATCTTGGATTTCCTTGGATGGATTGGTTTTCAAGTTGTGGCACCGGGTTTAATTTATGGTCATAGAACATTTCAGAAATAAATTCACAAATGTCAGGATGAAGTCGCCAGGTTTTAGCTAGGAAAATACCTTGCTCATCTGAAATTGTTTGATGCTCGCCTAAAATATGCTGAAGTGCTGACACCTCGGTTCCGGCTGGATGAACACCTACGACGGGTTGTTGTAATTGCTGCGGATCTCCTAATAAAATCAAGTTCTTACCCGCTCTTGCGATGGATAGCGTATCGATTAAGGATAATTGACCCGCCTCATCGATAATCAGGTAATCAACAGAATCTATATATCCAGGATGGCTCCACATAAATGGCGTCCCCGCAAGGATATGGGCATCACCCATTTCGGCAAAAATTTCGGGATTTTTTGAACTCGTGAACCACCGTTCTTCCCCTTCAAAATTTAGGGATACTTTTTGAACGATCGATATTGGTAAATTTTGCTCTAGAATGATCCCATCAATTTTATATAATAGGTTTTGTATTACCTTGTGGCTCATCGCCGAAATCCCTATTTTTTTTCCTTCCTGAATAAGACCAATGATCATATGGCTACAGGTAAAAGACTTGCCCGTTCCTGGAGGACCTTGAGTAGGCAAGGTGCTATGATCAAGTTTTAGCGCCCAATCTATCGATTTTGCTATAAAATCTTCTTCGGGATGTACAGGTTCTGTAGTATTTGGAATATGATTAAGTAATAATTCGCGCGCACTTTTAAATTCATCAGATGGATGATCAATCCCGTTTTCCGATACCCATTTGGCTAAATCTACAATGGATGCTTTTTTATCTTTTGGATCAAAGTAATCGGCTTTAATAATCGCATCTGGATGCGTATCTAAAAAAGTATTTTTTTTCTTGATTTGAATTGTTTGAGATCGATGGTCAATCATAAAAACCTTACCTAATTCTTGTCCTGTTTGTAATTTAACTGTATCCCCAATTTTGATGTCGGCTTCTTGTTTTGGGAATGTATAACTATCTACAAAACTCTTTTTGACTTGAAATCGATTATTTACATGCGTTAAATAGGCAATTGACTTTCGGTTTTCAAATAATTCATCCAACAAAGAGTTTTTTAACTCATAGTATTCCCACCAAACGCTTTTGTCTTCCCGATTATACCAATCAAGCATATGTGCTAAAATGTAATTGGCATTTTCTTCTTTAGTTCTTTCCTCATAAGCCAAGGTTTGCAAGCGCCCATCTTCCATTAAGGTATCGAATATGGGCTTAATTAGTTCTTGGAATGCATTAATGTTTTCCGTGGCTTCGCCGCTAGCTTGTACTGGCCTTGTCATAGGATTACCTTGATTAAGAAAGTTAGTCCTTAGCGCTTCTAGCCATTGGTGAAGTTTTACCGTGGAGGCGCAATCATCGTAGTTATATGTTTGAATCGATTCTCTCATCATGGGATCAACGGCCTCGAGGCAATCACTTTCCAATAAAAACTCATATTCTACCTTAATTTTTCCTAGTTCACGCAGATCCATCTCCCGCTCAAAATCATAAAATTTTTCTAAATTCTTAATCGAATATTTTTCTACACTTGCGATCAAGGACTGTCTCACTACAGCATATAAATCAATAAATCCGCCACTGCGTAAAAAATAATCGAGTTCAACGCTTTTCGTCGCATATTTTCCCATGAGCCTTTTAAAGGCCGTTACTTCGTAGGGCGCGTAGTGGTAAATATGCATGTCGGGATGTGCTAATTTGACCCCATAAGCAAAGTCCATAAATTCCTCAAACCCTTCAAGTTCTCTTTCTGCTGTTTCAGCCCAAATTGCATGGTATTCATTTTGATAGATCCATCCCAACAAATATTCCCTTC
>JABMMK010000333.1 GCA_013205605.1 Cytophagales bacterium
CCGCTAAAGTTTATAGATTTGTTCATGCTTGAAAGTGTCGTAACTTAAAAGTATGAACTAACGGGGTAGTTTCGGCTACTCCGTTTATCTTTTTGATTTTTTATCGGACACTACTGATTAATTACAAATTCTCTGAATGGCATGTCATTAGGAAGTTGGCTTAGAACAATTCATCCATTTTATTCGATAAAATGAATATTTGTGATGCTTGCGAATGTCGATTTCGTGGACAAAAAAATTGACCCTTTAAATCATTCGAATCAGGCGAGAAATACGTAAATCGGATATGCCTTGATTTTTAAAATTAATGTAAGAGCTTGCGAATGGCTTTCATTAATATGGCCTCTGCCTCTGCGGTAACGGCTGAAGCCTGTCCGGTTTCGTAACCACCCTCCTGGTACGCAATAGAATTTCCAATGTAACCCACCGCATAATCTCCATAACCAGCTACGGCAACAAACAAATCTTTGCGTTCAGCTTTGGCTGCCAGTTGATATTCAACAAAAGGCTCACCAGGGAGATGAAGGATCCTCACATGACCCATGCTTAAACAAGAAAGATCAATCTTTTTGCCAGATTGCAGACGCCTTAACCAAACTAATTTTGATAAATTATTGGCTATAAATACAGCGGTCTCCGTTTTCATTTTTGCCTCCAGCGATTCAATATGAGTTGCAGGAATTAAAGCGACCGATTCGATATTCCATTGAATGGAATTGGGTTCTATGCGCTCAAGTTGGGTTTGATCCCATGCTCTTTTCATCCCATCTGCCAAACGTTCAGCCAAAATCAATCTATTTTTTTTATCTCCATCATTGTATTTTCCTGCCGTTAGATTGCCACCTGCTCCATTGAAGTGAATATGAAGCGCTTCTGGAACGGCCAATTGGCGTAAAAAACGAGCAATTCCCGGGAAATCAGGATTAGCCACTCCAGTTCTGTAATAACTTTGTGGATGTGAGGCATAATAACTTAAAACCGCAATGGGTTTATCATGGTTCCAAAAACTAATCAAAGAGACCATGGGGTCAATTAATCCTTCGGGTTCAGCACGAATGGCTGGATCGAGTGTGGCTGAAGTTCGCGAAGCTTTAGCTTTACCATCAGGACCTATAATCCGTCGATTGGAAGCAACTTGATATACGGGAGCCTCTCCTTTTCCGATGTGTGTAAAGGGTACTGCAACAGAAATCGATTTCTGAATGGTAAGTCCGAGGCGTTTAATCAGATCTCTTGTATAAGTCCCTTCAAAAGCGATTGGATGTAAGCCAGCCTCTTTCAGTAATTTTTCCGCCCCTAAATCAGATGAGGGGGCATCATGCTGATGAATGGCATGCACAACTACCCGTGAAGGAATTGTAGCAGCCGCTTCCGCCATCACGCGTTTAAATTCATCTTGACTATCATTGCTGATCCCAATCCAATCCACTGAGCACATGACAATCGGAAGCCCCGCACCCAAAATAACGACCCCTTTCGCGCGCAAACCCAAATCCCAGTCATTCACCATGGGATCATACGTCAATTGAGTCCCTACCGGTGGCGTTGCGTCTACATCGAATTGTGCTAGTTTTAAGGTTGGCTGTACTGCTTGCGCATTAATTAATACAGAATGAAGCGCAAACACATAAATAAAAACGAAACGAAAAAGCCAAGCAATTAATTTGTCAGACATTACCTAAATTTTAGATCTATGTTTATTTAAGAGGTTGAAACATTCATTTGATCCTTAATAAAAGTTTCTAACGATTGCTCAATATTAAACAATGTTAAAGAAAATATCCATCATTTAAAATATGAGTCAAATCTCTTGTGCAATTCCTTCTAGGTCAACTAGCTAGTCGCCTCTCAATTTTTATTCGTTGGTTTTGGCATGTACTTCTATTAATGCTATCCACAGACCTATGTTTACTTCGTCAAACTATTTGGTATTTCCGTAGGGAGTGTTTTCCAACAATGGTTCAATAACAAAATGGAAACAAGAAAAAAACAGCTGAAAAATTACTTTAAAGACATCCAAACTACTTTAAGCACAGTATCATGTTCTTTTCCGATGATGTCTCTGTAAAGTTCTGGTCTTCTCGCATTTAAATATCGGGTGCCTCCTGCTTTTTCTATATTAGCATGTATTAATTCTGCTGAAACATAGGCATCATCAAATGTTCTGCATTCTGCCATAATATCACCAAAGGGGTCTATAATCATGGAACAGCCATTTTTTAATTGATCATCATCCATACCTATGGGATTAGAGAAGATGACATATACGGCATTGTCATAAGCTCTTGAGGGTAGCCATTTCATTAGCCATGCTCTACCTTTTAAGCTATCAAACTCGTTGATCAGTGTCGTGGGATCATGGTGGCGATTATGCCATAATGCAGGATCAACAAATCCAGCACCTGGTCTGCTAGAAGGTGTACACATGGTTACATGTGGCATAAAAATGATCTCAGCGCCCAATAATTTTGTGGCCCTTACATTTTCAAAAATATTATTATCATAGCATATGAGTATGCTGCATTTCCATCCTTTCAAATCAAAAATGCAATACTCATTTCCAGCGCTTATGTACCTATTAATAAAGGGGCTTAATTTTCTATATTTGGCAATAAGCCCATTTTCATCCACACATACATAGGCTTTGTAGATTTTATCCTCTTTATCTTTTTCAAATAAGCCTGCTAATAAAATAATTTTATATTTTTTTGCAATGTTAATTAAAGCTTGAACCGATGCTCCATCTGGAATAAATTCTGCTAGGGCTAAAAAATCCTCTTTGTTTAATTTGGAAGCGAAAGTATAGCCCGTAATAGAGCATTCATGAAATGAAAGTACTTCAATGCCTTCTAAAGCGGCTTTTCTGGCTAGTTCATCGATCACCGAGAGGTTATAGGCTTTGTCGCCACTTTTATTTTCAAATTGAGCGGTGGCTATTCTGATAGGGGTCATATTTATTTAATTATGGAATGAATCTAATATATATTTTTCATATTTTTTTGTTTTTTGAGGTGGATTCTGGTGTATCCAAAGGCCGAGTCGATACGGCCCCATTCAAATTTTAATTGGATCAAGACGAAACCTAAAATTTTATAATTGAATAATATCGGGTTATTTAATTCGATTCAAGTGGGTTAAAATTAGTTCCTTGTGATCGCTTGCTTGCTACTTGCTACCGTTAAATCAGTTGGGATTTGTTTTATTTTAAATGAAATTAATGTTAAATTTGATATCAATCGAAACTCTTCTTAAACAAAATTATTATTTAGTTTGATGTCGGCTAACAAGATTTTTATTAATTTAAGTTCTAACGGATAATTAAAAATAGTATTACTTCTTTTATCAAATTTTGTAATTGCTCAAGGTGAAATGATTGGCAACTGATTATTCAAAAAATTTAAAATTTCTTACATGAAAAAATATACATTCGTTTTTGTCTGTCTTTCCTTTTTTGCCCTTGCTCAATCGATCCCAAGTCCTAAATCTCATTTCGGGTTCTCCATCGGGGATAATTATCAATTAGCTACTTTTATCCAAACAGAGGCCTATTTGAAAAAAGTTGCCGCGGTTTCGCCACGCATGAAATTGCAATCCATTGGCAAAACCGAAGAAGGTCGTAATCAATACATGGTGATTGTGTCAGATCCAGCGAATATCAAGAATTTGGCCAAATATAAAGCCATTTCCCAAAAAATGGCCCGCGCCGAGGGCCTTTCTGAATCCGAAGCGAGTCAATTAGCCAAAGAGGGAAAAGCGGTCGTATGGATCGACGGAGGTTTGCATGCCACCGAAACTGTGGGAATCCACCAATGGATCGAAACGATGCACCAGTTTTTGACGCGCAATGATGAAGAAACTCAACGTATTCTTAAAAATACCATCATCCTCTTTGTACATGCGAATCCAGATGGGCAGGAATTGGTATCATCTTGGTACATGCGGAATGCAGACACCTTGAAACGGTCTTATGCGAATTTGCCTCGTTTGTACCAAAAGTACATTGGCCATGACAATAACCGCGATTTTTTTATGATGAACATGAGAGAGTCGAAGAATATGAGTCGCCAGCAATACATCGAGTGGATGCCTCAATTTCTCTATAATCACCACCAAACAGGCCCGTTAGGAACCGTAGTGGCCGGACCTCCGTATCGCGATCCATTTAATTATGTCTTCGATCCATTATTGGTCACTGGAATCGATGCCATAGGGGCGGCGATGAGCAGTCGGCTGAACGCCGAGGGAAAACCTGGCTACACGATGAAAGGGGGCTCCGTCTATTCGACTTGGTGGAATGGCGGTTTACGGACGACGGCTTATTACCACAATATCGTCGGTGTTTTAACCGAAATCATCGGAAGTCCTACGCCGATGAAAATTCCACTGGTTCCGCAGCGATTAATCCCGAATAGCGGTTTACCCTTCCCGATTACGCCTCAAAAATGGCTATTTAGGAATTCCATCGATTATTCGATTTCAATGAATTATGCGATGCTAAATCATGCGGCCCGCTATAAGGACGAGGTGTTAATGAACATTTATAGGATGGGTCGAAAGTCGATTGAAAACGGATCCAAAGATTATTGGACTCTTTCGCCCAAAAAGGTAGAATCGATCCAAGAATTGTATCGAACAGACATCAAGAATCCTGAGGCGCGGATAGATACCTTGCCTTTGGCCTATTATGCGAAGGTATATCAAAACTCGATTTTGCGTGATCCACGTGCCTATGTGGTTCCGGCAGATCAAAGCACCTCGGCAATAGCATTTATTAACATTTTGATACAAAGTGGAATTCGGATTGAAAAGGCCACAACGGCTTTTGAAATCGCTGGTAAAAAATATCCAGCAGGATCTTATGTAGTGAAAACGAATCAGGCGTTCCGGCCGCATGTGTTGGACATGTTTGAGCCGCAAGATCATCCGAATGATTTTTTATATCCAGGGGGTCCACCTGTGCGTCCCTATGATGCGGCGGGTTGGACGCCGGCGTATACGATGGGGGTGAAATTTGATCGGATTTTGGAGGCGGTAGATATGCCATTGGAGACCTTGCCGTATGGGGTATTGGAAAAAGCGGTGGGTGGATTTTCGGTTGGAAATTTTGCTTATTATGGTTTTTCTACTCAAGATAATGCTTCGTTTTCATTGGTGAATGAGGCGTTAATGGCGGGGTTGGAGTTGACAAAAAACAAAGATCATTTTGTTATTAAATCTTCGGAGGAGGCAAAGAAATTATTGGCCGAAGGATCACTTAAATATGGCATTCAGGTTCAAGGCTTATTAGCGAGTTCGGCTACGATTCCGGTGAAGACTCGTCGGATTGCTTTATGGGATACCTATGGAGGGTCGATGTCAGCTGGCTGGGTGCGTTGGATTTTGGAACAGCATCAATTTACATTTAGCCTTTTATATGCCAAAGAAATCGATCTTGGGAATTTGAAGTCCAAATACGATGTCATCGTGTTCATGGGTGGGGCGATTCCTGGACTAACAGGCCAATCGGTTTCTCGGGATGATAACTCTGAAAGAGAACCCAAGGAAGCGGATATTCCAACAGAATACCATGCGCAAATGGGTAAGATTACCGTGAAATCCATCCCTTCGTTAAAGGTCTTTTTGGAAACGGGAGGGGATATTGTGACGATTGGTTCGAGTGCCAATTTAGCCTATCATTTGGGATTACCCGTTCGGAATGCATTGGTGGAAATGGTCGCGGGCAAGGAGCGGAATTTACCTGGAGAGAAATTTTACATTCCGGGCAGTGTGATGCAGGTGGCAGTGGATCCAGATACGCGGGCGAACTGGGGTATGTCGACGAAGGCCGATGTATATTTTAGTATGAGTCCGGTGTTTAAATTACAGCCGGATGCGATCGCCCAGCAGGTTGTAAAGCCTTTGGCTTGGTATGCCTCAGATAAAACCTTGCGAAGCGGTTGGGCCTTTGGTCAGGCCTATTTACAGGATGGTGTGGCAGCTTTTGAGGCGAAGGTTGGCGCCGGCAAATTATTCGTCTATGGTCCTGAAATCACGTTCCGTGGCCAGGCGCATAGTACCTTTAAGCTATTGTTTAATCAATTATATCAATAAACAAGGTCATTGATTGGCTAAAATTTAATATATTCCTTAGGAATTAGGCCAAAAAATACGGTTAAATGACCTATTCGGGTGGTTTTTTAAAGATAGTGACTAGTTTTGGTAGTTATGCATTTTTTATATTTTCAAAAACAGTATTTTGAAAGTTTGCAGATTAATTGTAATTCATTTTTATTTCAAATATTCTAAAGCAATATCAAACATTCGCCAAGGAAAAGTCAAATTGAGTTTGACGACGTATAATTCTTTTTGAAAATTGTAATACAAAGGAGCATAAGAAAATGAAATGACTTCGTTTACATTGATTTTGGCCATTTTAGAGAACATCTGAACATGATTTTAAGCAAGGATGCGTTTAATTCACCCACATTTATTTAATTTAGGATCAACTAATTCTCAACAATGAAAAAATTATTATCCTTCATCTATTTATTACTATCATTTACCTCTTTTAGCCAAGTAAAATCACCCGAAGAATTTTTAGGTTACCCCTTGGGCTCTCGGTTTACCTACCACCATCAAATCATTTCTTACAGCCGCTATTTAGCTGAAAATAGCGAAGGATTAGCCCAATGGATAACTTATGGACAAACAAGTGAGCATAGAGAATTAGGACAATTATTGATTTCAAATCTACCAAAAGGCCTTTCAATAAATGAAATTCAGGCAAATCATCTAAATGCCATTCAGGGGAAGAATTCTGATCAGTCCATGCCACTCATCATTAATTTATCCTTTAATGTACATGGAAATGAAGCGGCAGGAAGTGAAGCAGCTTTAAAAACCATGTTTCAATTGGTTTCATCGAAAAACAAATCCACCTATTATGTAATTTTAATTGATCCATGTTTGAATCCTGATGGTCGGGAAGCATATGTAACCCAATTTAATCGAAGAAACTTTTTAACTGAAGGAAATGCGGATCCAAATGACCAAGAGCATTTTGAAGGAAATACCACAGGACGTTATAACCACTTTTCATTTGATTTAAATCGAGATTGGGTATGGCAAATGCAAAAAGAAACGCAACAAAGAGTCAAATTATATCGGTCATGGATGCCCATGTTGCACGCAGATTTTCATGAACAAAGTTTTCAACACACGTATTATTTTCCACCCGCAGCTAAACCCTATTTGAATTTTTTATCTCCTAGCACACTAGAACTTCAAGCCAATGTGAGCAAATCATTTGCCAAACTTTTTGATGCTAAAAAATGGCCATATTTTACGTCGGAAGTATATGATTTGCTTTATCCAGGATATGGAGATACGTATCCAATATTAAATGGCGCATTGGGAATGACTTTGGAACAAGGAGGAATTCGGGGAGGGCTAAATGCAGCTAAAAACAATGGGGATTCAATTTCACTGAGCGCCCGGGTGGAGCATCACACAAGTTTAGCTTTAAATTTAGTTGAGTGGTCATTGGCAAATTCAGAAGCAATAAAATTATCTTTTTACGGAAATCACAATAAATCAAGAACAAATCCAACAAACAGGTTTAAAAGCTATTTCATACCAGATTCAGAGCTTTATAAAGCCAAAGAATTCATTGAATTACTCGAAAAAAATGATATTAAATATGGATATACTCAATTAACAAAGTCATTATTAAGTGCCTATGCATACAAGGAGAACAAGCTCATTAATTTACCCGTCCAAACAGGCTTATTTATCAATGCTCGGCAGTCATCCTCGGCTTTAATTCAAGCCTTGTTAGATCCCAACATTGTTCTAGAAGACTCCCTTACCTATGATATAACCGCTTGGAATTTATTTCAATTGAATGGATTAAAGGCCTATGGTTTATCGGAAGAAATCTCATTTAAAAAAGATAAATATGAAATTGGCCCATTAAAAACCAACAATTCAGCAGAAATAGGCTACTCTTTTTATCCAAGCAATTTCAAATCAAGTCAAGAATTCATGCATTTTGCCCTGAAATTAGGAGGGTTATTAAGCTATTCAGATGTTCAATCGGGACAGATTACCCTATTGATTACAAAATTATTAGAGTCACAAAAAAATGAACTGGTTCAAATGGCTGCTTCACTAAAAATTTTGCTAAAACCCTTGACTAGTTTCAGATCAGAAAATGGAAAAGATTTAGGCTCAACACATTTTAAAACAATTTTTTTGCCAAAAATAGCCGTAGTGGTAGATCCTTTAAATGATGTAAACCAACAGGGAGAATTAGCTTATTTTTTGACCGTAAAATATGGCCTAAAACCTAGTTTTATTCCTTTAAATCAATTGTTTAAAGCAAATTTATTTCAATATACCCATGTGATTTTCCCGGATGGGAAATACAATAAGTTATCCAATACCTACGCCATTTTATTGCAAGATTGGATGGGAAAAGGCGGTAAATTAATATTATTTGAAGGGGCACATAAGATTTTAGGAGGGAAAGATATAGAGGTAAAAGAAGATAGTGTGGAGCATGCTTCAACTTATGAGATCCAAGAAAGAGCTGAAATTTCCCAAACGTCAGCAGGAAATTTATTGGAATTAGAAGTAGAAAAAACCCACCCATTAGCTTTTCGAATTGATGATCAACAGATGTTTATCATCAACCAAAGTTCTGAATTTGTTACCCTGAAAAAAGGATTTACTCCGATACTGAAAACCTCTTCAAAACCCAAAATTATGGGATTTATAGGGACCCATAAAAAACAAATAGTTGCTAATTCATTGATGCTTGGGGTTCAAAAAGTAGATAAAGGAAAAATTATCTGGTTTGGTTTCAATCCTTTTTTCCGAGCAATTCCAAACCAAGGTCAAGTTATCTTTGAAAACTGTTTTCTTTTCTCTGAATTTTAGTGCTCTTAATTTGCCAAAAGATATGAGAACTTAAGAATCTAAACCCAAGAAACATTAGAATAGCTCTGATTTGATTTTAAATAAGGAAACTAGGGAAGGCTAATGTAAGTCATCAGCAAAATTGGACCGATAAAGGTTATTTCTTGTATCGTTTAAATTTAAACAATTTGAATTTCACCCGAAAATCTCTCTCGCGTGCTATCCATTTTGCTTTCACTCCCGTAAAATAAAAGAATTCACTCTTTTGAGGCGGATTTGGGTGTACCCGAAGGTCGAATCGATACGGCTACAATCAAATTTCAATCGGATCAGAACCAATCCCAAAACTTTATAATTAAATAATATTGGATTATTTAATTTGATTCAAGTGGTTTAAAATCAGTTTATTGTGCTATCTCGTTTGCTTTTTATACCGTTAAATCAGTCGGGATTTGTTTAATTTAAAATGAGTTTTTTAAAATAGCACTTTAGTAATAAATTATTGTACCTTTCCCAAAGAGGTGGAGTTCAAACCCCAATTTAAATACTTCTAAATTATTTACCAAAAACAATTTAAACCAAAAAAACATGACAGAAATTGAAATTTTAAACAACAGCCAACTGGGTTTTATTCAAAACGCAATTTACACAGTTGCAATGGTGATTTCGACCTTTATTGCATTTAGAGTTGCAAGAGTTGCAAATGAAAAGAATGCGAATATTCTCGGGAAATCATAAGTTACCTTGTATGGAATTATGGTCACATTTTTTTTACTACAAGTAAGTTCGTAATTGTCAATGCAACAAAAAGGCTTAGCCTACAGTTTATCAGAACTTAAGGCTACGGGAGTTAAATTATCTGCAGGTTCAGAAGCTGCGATTAGTCGATATCAGATCAACTTAAGTGACGGTTATCCTACACTTGCTCCGGAATTACCTAATATCCTCTTTGCGGCAGTTGTATTTTTAATTATTATTGGCGCAACCTGGTTGAAAAACACATCTGAAAAATCATAACCAAAAAAATCATGAAAAAATTATTAATAGGTATTCTTGTATCAGCGTCAATGATTGCTTGTACAAGTCAACAAACAAAAACGGAAGGAGAAGATCCCAATATGGTTTTGTTTAGAGAAAATGCGAAGGTTGTAGATGCTGCATTTAATGCATATACTAAGAAAGACCTAAAGGAATTCGCAACTTACCAAGCTGATTCACTTAAGGTTCATAGTGCTCAATTTGGTGGAAAGGATAGCAATAAGGCCGAATTTTTAGAAAGAAGTGCTAATTTCTTTAAATTAATCAACAACATCAATGTAAAAGTTACTCTTTTACCCGGGGTAGATGAAGTTACTTTAACGCCAGATGGTTCTGTGAGAGCATATGTTATATGGTCAGCAGATTTTGTAAATAATGCTCCTAAAACAGATTTGAAATCTTATTTTTCCCTCAAACTAGATAAAGATCATAAAATTTATGATCATGATGAATATTTTGATGTTTCAGGTTGGTTTCAGGTCGCATCAGCCGCCCCTAGTAAATAAGTGTTAATTTTTATAAAATAGAGAAGAGACCTCTGGAAATGGGGTTTCTTTTTTATTTGCTTCCTTTTTTAATTAAAAACATGTTAATATGTGGAGCCCAGAACCCACATTAAAAAACGGGATGTTTATTACAAATGTAGTTCAACCAAAAAATCATGAAAAAATTATTTTTTTCATATCTTCTATCCGTATTATTTATAGTTAGTTATGCGCAAGATGTGCAAAATAAAGATTCTTTGAATGGAGGCTTCAGCATAAAGAAATCTATTTATTTGGAACAAATGAATAAACTAAATCAAATTCCATCCGCATCCAACTCAGAGGATTATTACTTCAGAAGAAAAAATACATTAATTGTTCCCATAGAAAAAATCCGTGAATGGACTAATGGAGCTCAATTTAAAATTCGACAAGAGAAAATTCAACAAGAAAAATATTTTTATAAAAACCCTTTTTGAGTTGGATTCGGATTGGTTAAAATCAGTAGAGCGTTTCCATCATTATTCAGCAAGAAATGACGCAAACCTCATGCAGAAACAACAAAGGGCCCATGATTTAACGCAGACCTTGATTTTCACATTAACAACATAAAAAGGAAGTTCATCATCATTCACATCATCCCCAAAAGTGGAAAGAATATATTACTGAATTTTTAATGTTGTTCCTTAATTTAATAGCACCATCTCTTAATCTAATCCAGCAATCTTTTTCTAGCTCGTCTAAACGGTAACTAATATTATTGATAATTACTTTATCATTGGTTTCGGTCATATCTTTTTTTACACTTTTAAATAGTATTAAAAAACCCTCTTGTTGATATTTTTTATTTTTTATAAAGCTGTAAATAAATTACTACTTGAATTTTAAATAATAAGGCTTAATGGACCTTTACAGCTCGAACAAAATATTCATTACTCTTGTCAGCAATGAACCCAGTCATCCCAAAACTGAAGTTATGTCTCCATGCTTTCTCAAAATCCGTTTCAGTCGAACTCCAATAATAGCTGGTTGAAAAACCACCTATCTTAACTTGATTTTGATACAACAGGCTTAACTCCATTTTTGTAGGCAGACTCCAGCCTTTGCCCAATTTAGCACAAGCCTTTTTTGCAATATGCCAAATCATCCTTTGTGGGAAATCAAATTGTGCAACATCTAAGTTCCCAATTCTAATTGGGTTGCCTATTGTCTCTGCTGCTGTTTGTGCCATGATAAGACAATTAATAAGTATTAGCGGAATAAATAATAACTTTTTTATACTTTATCTAATTTAAAATTTATTTTAATTCAATCGGCATCAGTCATTTATCAATGGTTTATAGTCAAATTTCATTAGTTCATCTAGTGATATATACTCTAGGGTCTTAATATGTGTTGACTTTAATATTATTGGAGGTGCAACATTGGCTTGATATGCCTCTATCCACCTTGAAACACAAAGGCACCATTTATCTCCTTCCACTAAACCTTTAAAGCCAGATGCAGGGTAATCCATGGTCAAATCGTTACCCATACTTTTTGAATATTGTAGAAATGCATTCGTCACTACAGCACAAACGGTATGAGTACCTCTATCGTTGATACCCGTGTTACAGCATCCATCTCTATATGCCCCCGTCATTGGACTTGTTCCACAAATCATTAATGGCTCGTTGAAAACATTGATAGAATTATTAATTATAGTCATGTGAGAGTTTTGATTATACTTTTATACAGATAAATCTATGTTTTTTAATTAAAATAATCTAGCGGCAGCTCTAAATGTATTGCAATGGGCTTGTAAGATGTCATTGATATCCGGTGAATAGCCACCACCCATCGCTATTGCCACAGGGATCTTATTATCATATGCTATTTTTAAAACAAGCTCATCTCTTTGCTTACATTCAGCTATACTAACATTAAACTTTCCAAATTTATCAGTTGATAAAATATCTACTCCTGATAGATAAAAAATAAAGTCAGGTTGTACAGTATCTAATAATGTCACCAATGTCTTATCTAGAATTTCTAAATACGCCTTGCCCGTAATGCCATCTGGGAGTGGTATATCTAAGTCCGATATTTCTTTGTGAAATGGATAATTATTTTTGCCATGCATACTAAAAGTAAAAACCCTAGACTCTTTTTCCATAAGTTTTGCTGTGCCATTACCTTGATGCACATCTAAGTCTATCACTAATATTTTTTTGGCTAGATTTCTGTGAAGAAGATAATTAGCAGCGATTGCCATATCATTTAAGAGACAAAAACCTTCCCCTCTTTCGGCAAATGCATGATGTGTTCCTCCAGCGATATTTAATGCGCATCCATGTTCTAAGGCAAATAAGGCACAATCAATCGTCCCTTGGGTAATCACTAATTCACGTTCAATCAATGCAGGAGACTGCGGAAATCCAATTTTTCTTTGCTCTGAGGAACTTAATTGTTGATTGACTAATTTTTCATAGTAATCTACATCATGTGTTCGTAAAATATCCATTTTATCACACTTATTTGGGACAAATAAATGGTCCCGACTGATGGTACCCTCATGAAGTAGTTGTTCAGGTATAAGCTCATACTTTAACATAGGAAAGCGATGTCCTTCTGGAAGCTCATGATAATAGATTGGGCTAAAAGCGATTTTTATCATAGATAGATAAGTAGAATAGATTTTTCAAAATCCTGTTCAATAACTCCCAAAAAAGGGAGAGGGTTAAACCCTACTCCCTTTTTGTAATACCAAACCAAAATATTATGGTTGTCATTCTATGAGCAAAATATTGTATTAAACTATAAACAACCTAACATCACAAACCGATAATTTTACAAAAGGTTTGTAAATGCCAATTTATATTTATTGTAAATCGTCAGCGTGATTTGATCGCTAGGATTATTTTCTTGGATCGTTTAATTTTAAATAAAGTTTTATTTCGGACGAAAACCCCTCTCGAGCTACCCGTTTTGCTTTCGCTCCCTTAAAATAAAATTCCACTTTAGTTTGACGACGTACAAGGGGGTATTTTCATGACACAGAAATTTAAGCGTTACTTATTCCATATAACCGGGAAATATTCCTTTTGCTGTTATAACCG
>JABMMK010000334.1 GCA_013205605.1 Cytophagales bacterium
AATTAATTGATCTAATGGATGGGACACCTCACGATTTCATCCTCAATCACCAGGAGACCGATTTAAAACGGTTTGAATCCTTTAAACATCGAACTTTTCAAAGTACAGATGCGCTTTATTTCCTTCGGTTTTTCAACAGGCACTACACCACCCATCCAAGTTTAGAAACAGCCTTTGTGCCAGATAATATCTTACATGAATTGAATACGACGAAGGCAATTAATGACTTTTACACGCATTTTTTTAATGATCCTTGGGCTCCGGAGAGGACCAAAAAACATGTTTCTACCCCAAAAAAAAATTCGGCTTGTAAACGAATATGTATGTTTTTGAGGTGGATGGTGAGAGAGGATCAGATGGGAGTTGATTTTGGGCTTTGGAAAAAAATAAAACCCCAACAATTAATTTGTCCTTTAGACGTTCATTCACAAAGAACGGCGGAAACATTGGGTTTAATTGTTCCTGGATTGCCCAACTGGAAAAAGGCATTAGAACTTACAGAAGAATTAAAAAAAATCGACCCTACGGATCCTGTGAAATTTGATTTTGCATTGTATGGAATGGGTATTGAAGAAAAAACGATATGGAAATAATTATACATACTGAGCCTTCTAGTGAAAAAAAAGTGACTCTACAAAACCCGAAAACGGGTGAAAAAGTAGTCATATTACCTGAAATAGGGGCAACTTTAGTGGAACTGGAATTGATTTGCGAAAACAAGCTGGTCCAACTCATTCACCTTCCGGGAGAAAAACCCATCGAGGAAAACGACTTGTACCCCAGTGCCTTATTAGCACCCTGGGTTAATCGAGTTCGAAATGGCAATTATTCGTTTGAAGGTCGAAATTACCAATTGCCCATCAACGAATCCAATCTCGGAAATGCCATTCATGGTTTTCTGGCTCGGAAAAAATTTTATATTTCAGGGAAAAAATGCAATGATGCGTTGGCAGAAGTTTCTTTTATTCACAACTACCCAGGAGATTTCCCAGGCTTTCCTTTTCCATTTATTTTTACATTGACCTATAGACTAAGCTCAAAAGGAACCTTTACCTTGAATTTCAAATGCCAAAATACAGGGCAAACCAATATGCCTTTTGCCTGCGGCTGGCATCCTTATTTTAAAATTGCAAACGCCGATATAAGTCATTTAGAAATTAATTTCAGCCCCTCATTAAAATACATTTCAGATGCGCAGATGATTCCCATGGCAGAGGAAAGCGTTTCCATTCCAATGCCCGTTCGATTTTCCGAAACGACATTAGACAACGTTTTTAAATTAAAAAGCCAAAAAGATCACCTGACCGAATTAAGCGATCGTGAGTCAAAAATTAGCCTATTTCTTAAGCAAAACTCCGTAGAATTTCCATTTTTAGTGGTGTTCGCACCTACATCCGAAAATTGCGTCGCCATCGAACCCATGACCGGAAATACAGATGCCTTTAACACGGGTGACGGATTAAATGTATTATGCCCGAATGAGGAATTTACTAGTTTAGTTGAAATTTGGATTGACATAGCTAAAATTTGATAGTTCGTTAAATAAATGATTTATGTACCTTTACGGCATGAAACTTTGGTTTATTTATTTGATTTTAATTTTCAGCTTTCCATTGTTGGCCGAAAATTCCATTCAAAAAGATTCCTTAAAAGTTTTTTGGAAACAAAATTTTGCCACGGGCATCGATTTAAATCAGGCCAGCTTTAGTGACAACTGGAAAGGTGGAGGTTCAAATACCTTTGCGACCGGTTGGTATTTAAATCACAATGCCACCATCAATAATTCTTCTTGGCGCTTAATTAGTGATCTAAGCATGCAAGTGGGATTTCTTCAAAATAAAACACAAAGTTTACGGAAAAGTGTTGATCGTATTTTTTACGAATTCAAGGCCGGTTATCGGATAAGTCCGAAATGGGATTTTTATGGTTCTACCAACTTCCAAACACAATTTTTTCAAGGATTTGAATTCGGTAAAAAAAACAAAAAGGGTATCCCTGTAGATTCACTAGTGTCTAGTATTTTTGCCCCTGCCTATTTAACTACCTCATTAGGATTAGAATATCATCCTCAGAAAACATTTTATACGCGATTTGGTATAGGTAGTCTGAGGCAAACCTTTGTTTTTGACGAGCGTATTTCAAGAGCAGGATTATTCGGTCTAGAAAGACCAGGTGACAATATTCGAAATCAATTTGTGTTCCAATTATTATTCAATGTGGAAAGAGAAATATTCGAAAATGTCAATATGAAATTAAGGTACTCCACCTTAATTGATTATTTTAGATTTGGTGTATCCAATGGCATGGTGCACCGTTTGGACGCTAATTTTACCATGAAAGTAAACAAATACCTCAGCACCAATTTACAAGCAGTATTGTTTAGAGATTATGACCAAGATCCCAATTGGCAGTTCTCACAAGTCCTCTCCATGGGTTTAGCCTATCGAATCACCAAATAATTAAGCTTTTTTTCTTGCCTTATAGCGATCATACAGCATTTGAAGAATTCCATCTTTCAATCCTAAATCGGGTACAAATATATTGGAACAACCTGCGCACTCCATGGCAGCCAAATAAATAGATGAGGC
>JABMMK010000028.1 GCA_013205605.1 Cytophagales bacterium
GTCCTAGAGCTTATGCAGTCTTGCACAGAATGCATCATGCATTTTCCGACACTAAAAAAGATCCACATTCTCCTATGTTTTCGAACAATGTCTTCACGATGATGTGGAAAACAAAGGATTTGTACAATGCCGTATTAAATAGAAAGAGTAATGTTGAAGATCGGTTTGAGCATGATTATCCGGTGTCAAAAACGATTGAAAAAATAGGGGATTCATGGATTTCTCGACTTGGCTGGGGTGTGGCTTATGCCTCATTTTATATTTTTGCCTACATTCAATTTGATATGCATTGGTTATTTTTCCTATTATTACCCGTGCATTTTTTAATGGGTCCCGTACATGGAGCGATCGTAAACTGGTCAGGACATAAATATGGTTACCAAAATTATGATAACCATGATCATTCCAAAAATTCTTTGGTATTTGATGTAATAATGATGGGTGAATTGTTTCAAAACAACCATCATAAATTGCCTAACCAAGTGAATTTTGCTTCCAAATGGTTTGAGTTTGATCCTACCTATCCCGTAATAAAACTACTAACGTGGCTGAAAATAATTAAACCCAATATTAAGCCGGCAGACGCAAAGTTTTAAATTATTCAAAAGCCCTTTAACGAGGGCTTTTTATATTTCTTCTGGGAAGTTAAATTTCTCTAGGTAATCAGATACTCTTTTTAAGAAACCTCCACCTAAATTACCGTCAATAATTCGATGGTCATACGAGTGTGAAATAAACATTTTTTGACGCACTTCGATTGAATCGCCTTCTGGCCTACTAACTACTGAAGCCTTTTTTTCAATTAAGCCAAAAGCTAAAATTCCCACTTGAGGTTGAACGATAATAGGTGTTCCCATCAAATTGCCAAAAGAACCAATGTTGGAGATTGAAAATGTACCTCCTTCTAAGTCGGCGGGCTTTAATTTATTTGATCTCGCGCGGTTTGACAAATCATTCACTTTTTTAGTTAAATCGACTAATGACAGCTTATCCACTTCATGAATAACAGGTACAATTAAATTACCATTAGGCAATGCAACGGCCATGCCAATATTAATTTGAGCATGTTGGACGATAAAATTTCCTTCAACGGATATATTCATTCCGGGGAAATCCTTAATAGCCAAAGCAGTCGCCATAAATAATAAAGGAGTATACGTAATAGGCTCTTTATATTTTTCTTGAAATTTGATTTTGTTTTTTTCACGCCACTGAACCATAACAGTCATATCTGTTTCTAGAAATGAAGTAACATGGGGAGAAATCCTTTTGGAATCGAGCATTCTTTCGGAAATCATTTTCCTCATTCGATCCATTTCGAATACTTCATCACCGGGTAGACGCAATCCAGACCCTTGACTTAAGGTACCTGAGGCTATAACTCTTTTTGAGTTTCGAATAGCAATGTAATTTAATACATCCTTTTTAGTCACTCGATTATCTAAACCAGAGCCAACAATTTCACTTAATTCACGTTGAGATACTTTTTCTTGTTGGCATATTTGCTTGATCAACGGCGAAATCCACGGATTGGATTGACCAGAATTTGGATTAAAATTACCCAATGAAAGATCAGTCAAATTAGAAAGAGTCAGATCTTCGATAATAGAATAAGAATCGATGTTCATTTCAGTTGGACTCGGCTCTTGGGTGACAACTGAGTCTATAATACATATAGGTTTGCCAATTTCAGCGATACCGCCTACAGGAACTAATATTTTTTTCAAATAACCTGCTACAGGAGAGGGTACCTCAGTGTCAATTTTATCGGTGGCCACTTCAACAATAAATTCATCTGCGCCCACATAATCACCAGGCTGTTTTAACCAATTTAAAACAGTCGCTTCCATGATGCTTTCACCCATTTTGGGCATGATAATTTCCGTTATAGCCATACTACTAAGATAAATCTTTTAATAAATACCGCCTAATCAAATTCAATGAATTTAAAGAGGTCATATGTATATTTTGCATTCGATTACCGCCCAATTGTAGCTTTCTTGTGATTACTTCTCCTTCAGAGGCTAGAGCAATCCAGACGGTACCTACCGGTTTTTCAACACTTCCTCCCGCTGGGCCAGCAATCCCAGAAGTGGCCATTCCATAAGTCGATTTGAATTTTTCTCTAATGGATTTCGCCATAGCGGATACACAAGACTCACTCACCGCTCCATCTATATTTAAAATAGAATCAGAAACATGCAGAATTTCTTTTTTAATCTCATTGGAATATGAAATCACACCACCTATAAAATATTCAGAGCAACCTGAAATTTGAGTGAATTGATGAGATAAATGCCCCCCAGTACAACTTTCTGCCAAAGCAAGTGTGGCCTTATTTTTTAGTAATAATTGGCCCACAACTTCAGATATTTCATCCTTGTTATACCCGAAAATATAGGAATTAATCATGGGGCGTAAAAGAGCTATTTGCTCTTCTACATTCGCTTTTAATATTTCAAGATCATCTCCAAAAGCCGTAAGTCGAAGCTTTACAATTCCAAGAGATGGCAAATAGGCTAATTTAATATGTTTTGGAAGTGATAATTCCCAATCTTGAATTAAATCAGATAAATAAGATTCACCTATGCCGATCGTTTTTATTACTTTATGATAAATAATTGGGGTTTTAAAATGTGAAACCAATTTTGGAATAACTTCATTTTCCATGATGGTCTTCATCTCAAAAGGAACTCCAGGCATCGAAACCCATATGACACCAAATTCATCGAACCACATACAGGGTGCAGTACCTTGCTTATTAGGAATAAATTGAGCTTTTGTTGGCAAAAGTGCTTGATCTCGATTAATATCGGTTAACTCGCGCCCACGTTTTAGGAAAAATTCAGTGACATCTTCTAAGGCATCTGCATTCATTTCTAGTGAACAATGAAAGAAATCAGCTAATATTTTTTTCGTTAAATCATCTTTTGTTGGCCCTAGACCGCCAGTAATGAAAACAACATCCGCCCTAGATTTAGATTCATTAAGAATCGCCGTTATTTCTTCAGCAGAATCACCTACGGAAGATTTCCTAATCGTTTTAATCCCCAATTTATCTAACTCAAAACTGATCCATTGGGTATTAGTGTCCAATATTTGACCATAAAGAATCTCATCTCCAATTGTAATAATTTCTGCTCGAACCATTAAGTTTTCTTACTTTTGTACGAAAATACGGATTATTTGGGATTGATTAACACCCAAGAATTGAAAAAGCCCCCATAATAAATGAAACAATCAGAAATAAATTTTAAAATTCAGTTAGACGATCAAAATATTCCCGAAAATATTTCTTGGTCAGCTACCGACAACCCTAATGAGGGCATAGAAGAAACCAAAGCAATATTGGTGGCGACATGGGATCCATACCATAAAGGAACCTTAACTTTGCCTTTATGGACGAAAGACATGGAGGTAATGGATATGAAACGTTTTTTTATTGAGATCATGGGAACGGTATCAGAAGCATCTCTTCAAGCAACTGGAGATGCCTATTTTTCACAAGAAATTGAACAAGTCTGTCGCACTCTGTCGTCGCATTTACAAAAAGAAATTTTAGAAGCTGAAAAGGGTACTAAATAAAAGACGATGAAATTTATTAAACTATTAACTTTTCTAATCGCTTTAAGTCACTTATCCTGGGGACAAAAAGGGATTAATTTTATTAAAACAAGTAATTTTAATGCGGCGGTCAATGCAGCCAAACAACAAAATAAATTACTTTTTGTTGAGGCCTACGCACCTGATTGCCATGTTTGTATGGCGTTCAAAGGAACCTTTGCGCAGCCTCAAGTTGGCAAAGTTTACAACACTAATTTCATAAACTTTCAGTTGGATGTCAATAAGCCGGACAATCTAGCAATCCTTAAAAAGTATAAAATTATTCTTAATGCAACGCCTACTTTCATTTTTTTTGAACCTAAAACAATGAAAGTGGTCCAAGTAAAGGCTTTTGGCGAAAAAGACAATTCAGTCGTTAGCGTAAACTTAATTGGCCAAAAAGCAGCTAATCCACAAGAACAGGTAGGCAATTTTTCAGTGAAGTTTAAATCAGGGGATCGCAATCCAGCATTTTTATTGAACTATGCTCAATACGCTAGAATCATGGGAGATACTTTGGTCAACATTAAAATGATAAATGAATATGCCAAGGTATTGCCAACAAACCAATATGTGACCCAGAGCACTTTAAATATCCTTCAAACGGTCATGATGAACCATGACAATAAACTATTTGATTATTTTGTCACTCATTTACCTGAATACAACAAAGCATTTGACCCTAATATGGTTCGGATGATTTATGAAAATATCTTTCAAATTGTACTAACCTCTCAAATAAATAATTTGAATTCTAAAAGTATTTTGAAGATAAAAAATCAAATGAAAACGACAGGAATGGATCCCGGCGGTATTATCAGAAGAACGTGGCTAGCTGAAAGCAATCTTTATTTCAAGCAAAAAAATGCGGCGGAAGGAATTAAGGTAATACAAAATTTAATTAATGTTTTGCCCAATGCTCCTGGTCCCAAAGAATACCAATATTTATGCGATTATGTGAAGAGCAAAACCAATGATAAGAAGGCATTAAAATACGCTCAAGTCAATTGGTGTAAATTTGGGCTTCGTTAATTAGCGAAGAAAGGCTCGGTAAAGCATAACCAATACACAAAATAAAAACATCACGATCGATATTTTATTAATCGTGTGCATGGTTCTAATATTAAAATTAGTAGGGGCACCTGGCTTTGGTTTTTTAAATACTCTAACAAAATACGTAAAGACCTCGGTTAGATTAAATTGTTCTTTAAGTCTGCTCATGATTTTAGTTTTCGGGGGCGTCTTTCCAGTCGCCATGGTCTTTAATAAGTTGGATTAATTCGTCAACGGCCAAATGAGCCGGTACTGATTTTTTTATCACATTTTGCCCCTTATACAGCGCTATTTTATCTTTTCCTGTTCCTACATACCCATAATCTGCATCTGCCATTTCCCCAGGCCCATTAACGATACAACCCATTATGCCTATTTTAATTCCCTTTAAATGATCAGTAACTTGGCGAATCTTAGCCGTCGTTTCCTGAAGGTCAAATAACGTTCTCCCACAGGAAGGGCATGAAATATATTCCGTTTTTGATATTCGAACTCGACTAGCTTGTAAAGTTCCGAAGCTTGTTGAATTACGAAGCGCAAATGAGTTTTTTAAACCCGAAGTTGATATCATGATACCGTCCCCTAATCCGTCGACCAACAAAGCACCTGCATCTGTAGGAGAATAAATCTGTAATTGTTCATCACTTACATCTTTGTAATCCAATTGAATAATCACTGGACTCAGTATTGAATGATGTATTAAATCAAAAAATGCGCGTCGTATTTCTGGCATTTTATGTTCATTAGAGGAGTGCAAGATGATGACTATTTGCTTCTCTATTTTTAAATTGTCTAACATATTTACATCCCCAATAAGACTGGCTGCATTTATCTTGATAAAATTAATGTTGGGATGTTTACTCGTGGACCCACACCATTCATCCCAAGTAAACTGTGGATATATGGTATTTATTTGATGTGTCAACCAAACAGACGAAGACTGAATTTGTCTTAATCCGTTCGGCAGCATAAACGGAATATTTTGATCTCCTGTGAATATATAATCAGCCCCTAAATCATTCATCGCCCACTTATCGGGCTCAGGTAAATAAAAATGACCAATCGATTTTAAATCATCCATAGACAAATCTGAAACTGACGAAAAATCGGCAATGACCCGAGGTACTTGTTTACCACCAAAATTTAAAACTTCATTTGAATGACGTCTTTCATAATAAAAAGGGTGAATAGGAGAGTCAAAAGAATCAGTCTTTCCCTTCCATGGAAGAATAGGATAAGATTTACTAGATCTATTCTGTAAACGACGAACCATTTCTTGAGCTACAGGAATTTCCAGCTCAGGGTCTTCGGTTAAAGAAACACGGATCGTATCTCCTAGGCCATCTTCTAATAAAGTACCGATGCCAACAGCCGATTTAATTCGACCATCTTCTCCTTCGCCAGCCTCAGTTACTCCCAAATGCAAAGGATAAGCTTTAAATTCACCTTCCTCTAATTTTTTACTAAGTAGTCGGTATGCCTCCACCATCACTTGGGTATTGGAAGACTTCATCGATAAAACGATGTTATAATAGTTTTCATCCTCACAAATACGCAAAAATTCTAAAGCAGATTCGACCATACCTAAAGGAGTATCGCCATATCTACTTAAAATACGGTCAGATAAAGAACCATGATTCGTTCCAATACGCATGGCTGTACCGTATTCTTTACAAATTTTTACTAAAGGCAAGAATTTATCTCGTATTCTTTCTAATTCCGATTGATAAGAAGCGTCTGTATAATCAATGACCTCAAAACGTTTTTTATCTGCGTAATTCCCTGGGTTTATACGCACTTTTTCAACGATCCGAGCGGCTAATTCCGCCGCATTAGGTGTAAAGTGAATATCTGCAACTAAAGGAGTTTGATATCCTCTTGTGCGAAGACCTTTTCGTATGTTTTCTAAATTCTGAGCTTCCTTCACAGATGGAGCAGTAATTCGAACGATTTCACAACCTGCGTCGATCATTCGGATGGACTGATCGATGGAACCTTGCGTATCCATCGTATCCACCGTGGTCATCGATTGAATCCGAATGGGGAAATCGGAACCTATGAAAACATGGCCCACCTCAACAGGAATGGTTGTTCTTCTTTGGTATGCTACAAGTGAAGCCGCATACTTATTACCGTCAGAAATTAATTTAGAAATAGACGAATCCGTTGACATACCTTTTATTAAAACCAAATTTACAAAAAGCCTCATCAATTACATCAAAAGATGAGACTCTTAACCAATGATTATATTACCAAGAACTCTTTTTATGCCCAATTGTTGCATAAAAATAAATAAAAATATAGCAAGGAATCATAATCATATAAGCCTTTTGGGTATCACCAATTTGATCCGCTATTTTACCATAAAGTAGTGGCAATAAAGCACCTCCAGAAATCATCATAATGATCAAAGCGCTTCCTAATTTGGTAAATTTACCTAAACCTTGAATCGCTAATGGCCATAATGCTGGCCACATTAATGCATTCGCTAATCCCAATAAAGCTAAACACAACACCGAAGTAAAGCCTGTAAAGAAAATGGTACCGATAGAAAAAACAATCCCTAAAATGGCCGAATAGTTCAATGCTTTTTGTTGGGATAAGTATTTAGGAATAAAAAGAATTCCGACGATATATCCCACTAGCATTCCATAAAGCGTATAGGTAGTGAAAATTTTAGCTACATCTTTGTCGAAACCTTGCGAAACCCCGTAATTAATGATGGTATCTCCGGCGATAACTTCTACGCCAACGTATAAAAAGAAAGCAACTAGACCTAAAACAAGGTTAGGATAAGACCAAACACTATCTTTTACAGAGTCATTTTCTTGTTTTATTTCTTCGGCTTCTACTTCCGGTAAACTAGAAAACCAAACCCAAATAGCTAATATGATCAGAATTACCGTCATAATTCCATAAGGCGTGATCACTGTATTAAGTTTTTCATTGCCAACTAATCCATTAGAAAGGAACAAGCCTCCAAAAATAAATTGGCTTAAAATTCCTGCTACCTTATTACAAATTCCCATCACTGAAATCCTTTTAGCCGCTGATTCGCTTGGACCTAAGATGGTCACATAGGGATTTGAAGCGGTTTGTAATAGCGCTAATCCGGTACCAATGACAAAAAGACCAAATAAAAACATCGGATAATTAGCCATTTTAGCGGCAGGAATAAATAAAAGCGTACCTATAGCCATAGATAACAAGCCCAAGGACATTCCTCTTTTAAAACCTGTTTTAGCTAATACCCAAGAAGAGGGAATCGCCATGACAAAATAAGAAATGAAAAATGCAAAAGTGACTAATAGGGAATCAAAATTATTTAGTTGGAATGCGTCTTTAAAAAAAGCAATCAAAACTGAATTAACCCAGGTGATAAAACCGAATACAAAAAAAAGTGTCCCGATTATCATTAAAGGACCATTCGAAGATTTAGAGTTAGTTGTCATACGTTTTTAATAAGGGTCGTTTAGTGCAAATATAGGTTTATTTGTTTTCCATTTACCTCTGGTGAAGTCAGGTATTTTTATGGAAGCAGAATTTTTAGCAATGGATTGCTCGGATAAAGGAGAGATGGCTGACCAAGCCGCCGCATCATATACGTCGATAGGAGGGGCAACCTTATTTTTAATCGCTTCAATAAACCCTCTTAAGACGAAATAATCAATTCCGCCATGGCCAGCATTTTCCGCATCAGTAAAATGAGTCTTCCAAAGCGGATGGTCATATTTGTCTAAATAGGGTTTCGCATCGTCCCAACGATGGGCTTTGGTCGATACCCCTTCAATGTAAATGGATTTATTATCTTCCATCCACAATCCTTTCGTTCCTTGAACCCGAAAACCTAAGGAATAGGGGCGAGGAGAGTTTGTATCATGCGTAATTAAGATGGTTTCGCCATTAACACATTTGATCATGGTCTGAACTATATCGCCGCATTTAAAATTCACTTTGGCATTCGGGTGATCTGCACCCCCTTTATTGACAATATATTCATGAAGTCCTTGAGAAGGAGTGGCCATGGATGTCAAATAAGCAAATTGGTTTCCGCGATTAATATTTAGCATTTCGGCCACTGGACCGAGCCCATGGGTGGGATAAAGATCTCCATTTCGGTCTACAGAATGTTGGGTTCTCCATTTCGATTCCGAAAATCCTTTTTCTCCAAATTCAACACCACCCCCATATGCCTGCGTCCCGTTATTAAATTTCACTTCTCTAAGATCGTGCTGATAACCGCATTGAACATGATTTAGTGAGCCAAACATGCCTTGTCGAACCATATTTAATGTGGCTAAAACATCTCGCCGATAGCATACATTTTCTAAAATCATGCAGTGGGACCCCGTTTTTTCAAACATATTAACCAAATCCCAAGACTCTTGTAATTTGACCGTTGCAGATACTTCCACACCCGCATATTTACCCTGTTTCATTACTTCCAAGGCCATTGGCACATGCCATTCCCAAGGAGTGGCTATGACGACTCCGTCAATATCTGATCGCTTTGCTAAATTTTCAAAATCTTGCTCATTCTTACCGTAGATTGTAGGAGAAGGCCTACCTTTGTTTAAAATCATTTTATTTGCAATGGCAATGGCCTTAGGATCTATGTCACAGATTGCGACAATTTCAACATCTGAACGATACATAGCCATTTCCAAATGATTTTGCCCACGAAGCCCTACGCCGATGAAACCTAAACGCA
>JABMMK010000335.1 GCA_013205605.1 Cytophagales bacterium
ATTAAGCCAAAAAATGAGCGCTTAGATATTTCTAACAGTGGAGCTATTATATCCACCCTACAAAAAGATGCCCGTGTGTTAGGTGTTGCTCCAAAGATAACGGCTCAAGTTTTTTACAATGTGGGCTCAATCGATCTGACAGGAGTCATTAATGGAATTGAACCCTTAGAAGAAAATAGATTATTCAAATTCAACGATTATGTCATAGCCGGAAATTTTTTAGATTTAAAAAATATACCCAATAGCGTTATTTTGGGGAAAGGTTTAGCCCAAAAAATGATGGTTAGTATTGGCGATGTAGTGCAAGTAACGACAAGCAAAGGTGAACGCTTAAGCTTAAAGGTGGTTGGCTTCTTTCAGTCGGGCATACAGGATATCGATAAAGTTCAAAGTTATGCCTCGATAAAAACTACGCAAAAATTATTGGGCGCTTCGGCCAGTTTTATTACGGATATTCAAGTAAAACTAAAAGACATTTTGGGTGCTCCTGCTGCTGCAAAAGAGTTTGAATCCTTTTATGAAGTGGATGCAATCGATATTCAGACAGCGAATTCCCAATTTGAAACAGGAAGTTCCGTTCGAAGTTTAATCTCCTATGCCGTGGGCATTACCTTGTTGATTGTCGCAGGTTTCGGCATTTATAACATCCTTAATATGATGATATATGAGAAAATGGATTCGATAGCCATTTTAAAAGCGGTGGGATTTTCAGGAGGGGATGTCAATAAAATATTCATATCGATCGCGTTAAGTATAGGTATTTTTGGTGGGGCGATGGGTTTATTGGGAGGATTTGGGCTTTCCAACTTAATTGACCAAATACCATTCAATACGGATTCATTGCCAACCGTCAAGACCTATCCCATTAATTACAACCCGAATTTTTATTTCATTGGCGGAATTTTTTCCATCATCACTACTTATTTTGCGGGATACTTTCCGGCAAGAAAAGCAAGTAGCATAGACCCTGTCGTTATCATTCGTGGAAAATAATAAGCAAAAAAAGGTATTGGAGTCTTTGAATGTCTCGAAGTATTTTCATGATCCCGTGACGATCAAAATTCTGGATAACATCAACTTCTCACTCTATGAAAGCGAATTCGTTTCCATCATAGGTAAATCGGGTTGTGGAAAGTCCACGCTACTATATATCCTATCCACAATGGATACTGATTATGATGGAGATATATCCATCGACGGAGTATCCATGAAAGGGAAATCAGAGAAAATCTTAGCCCAAGTACGCAATGAAAAAATCGGATTTGTATTCCAATTTCATTACCTATTGAATGAGTTCTCCGTGTTGAAAAACGTGATGTTACCCGGCTTGAAACTTGGCTTATATTCCGAAAAGGAAATCGAGCATAGAGCTTATGAAAAATTGAAAATATTAGGCATCGAAAAGGAAGCTTTGAAATTACCTAACCAATTATCCGGAGGTCAAAAACAACGCGTTGCCATAGCAAGAGCATTAATCAATGATCCATTGTTGATCATGGGCGATGAACCCACTGGCAATTTAGATAAGAAAAACTCTGAAATTGTCTTTGATATTTTCCAAGAGTTGGCCCAAGAATTTAAACAAACGCTCTTAATTGTGACTCACGATAACGAATTTGCCGCTAGAACCACTCGAATCATCGAAATGGAGGATGGCCAAATAATTAGCATGTAATTTATTCTTTTACGATACCCGCTACAAAAGGTTTTCCTTTGTAAACAATGTGTAAAACGTATTTCCCTATACGTACATGATCAAAATCAGTCAAATTAATTTCATCAATTTTTCCTGGATACATTTTTTCCCAAATGGAAGTTAGGCACAAAATGATTTAAAATAAGTCAAAAATAATAAGAATATTTTTACCTAAATTTATCCCATAAAACCTATAAAAACATGAAAAATTTATACCTAATAGGAAGCATCCTGTTGACCTTCATTTTCAATATTCAAAGCCAATCCCTAAAATTTCAATATGCTGAAATTCCATTAGGTCAGATAACACCTACAAATTGGCTTAAACAGCAAAGTGATATTTTGAAAAATGGGTCTACTGGGCATTTAGATGAGTTCCATAAAAAAATCCAAATAGATAACGGTTGGCTCGGCGGCAAAGGCGACGACTGGGAAGAAACTCCCTATTGGCTCGACGGAGCATTGCCTTTGGCCTACATTACGAAAGACCCGGCACTCATACAAAAAGTCAACAAATATGTCCAATGGACATTAAATACCCAGAGACCCTCAGGTTTTTTTGGGCCCTATTCAAAATATGAAACTGAAACAGGGAAGCCGGTTGAGATAGGTTCTCAAGGTGCCGACTGGTGGCCGAGAATGGTGATGTTGAAAGTACTCCAACAATACTATCAAGCAACAAATGACCCGAGAGTGATTCCATTCATGCAAAAATATTTTGCATACCAATTGAAAAACTTGAAAGAAAACCCGTTAGAAAAATGGACCGAATGGGCCAAAGCAAGAGGAGGAGATAATTTAATGATCGTTTATTGGCTTTACAATATCACCAAAGACCCCAACTTGATTACGCTGGGTGATTTGATCTACAGCCAATCCTTTCAATGGACTGATATGCTGGGAAAAAGAGATTGGGCGATCGCGGCAGCCTACAATCAAACGGGAGAAAGGTGGATGGAAAGGCATGCTGTCAACGTAGGCATGGGAATAAAAATGCCCGCCATTCAATATCAAATTAAAAACGACCCTTACTTTTTAAATTCTTTGCGCACCGGTTTTAAAGATTTAATGACCTTACACGGCTTACCTCATGGCATGTTTTCCGGCGATGAAGATATACATGGAAATGACCCCGTTCAGGGAACCGAGTTATGTGCGACGGTGGAAGCGATGTACTCATTGGAACAAATCATCAGTATTACAGGCGAAACACATTACATGGATGCCCTGGAAAGAATGACGTTCAATGCACTTCCTGCTCAGACAACGGAGGATTTTTATCACCGACAGTATTTTGGAATCGCAAACCAAGTAGAAGTCAAAAAAGGAATTTATAATTTCTCCCTCCCCTTCTCCAGAAAAATGAATAATGTGTATGGACCTTTTGCCGGATATACGTGTTGCACCGCAAATATGCACCAAGGCTGGCCCAAATACATTTCTCACCTATGGTATGCAACCACAGATGGTGGCGTAGCGGCACTTGTTTATGGACCTAATAAACTACAAACTACATTGCCCAATGGAATGGGATTGACGATCGACGAGCAAACACAATATCCATTTGAGGATCAAATAAAATTCATTATCCAACCTTCTAAATCCTCCGAATTTCCGATAGAATTCAGAGTGCCTATTTGGTGTAAAGAGGCAATCATACATGTCAATGGGAAAGAAATTAAAAGAGAAAAAGGTGGCCAAATCGTTCGAATCAAAAGAACCTGGAACAAAAACGATCAAGTTGACCTATTCTTTCCCAATGAAATCACAACTAAAAATTGGGCGAAAAACTCAAGATCCATCGAAAAAGGAGCACTCATTTATGCGCTAAAAATCAAAGAGGAAGTGACAAAACAAATACATCCGCAAGAAGGTGAGTATTTAGAAATCATGCCAAAAAGCGACTGGAATTTTGGACTATTAAAAACCACCATTGCAAATCCAATCCCCAATACCAGCTTTCATTCAGTTCCTTTCCCAAAGGATTTTAAATGGAATTCCATGAGCAGCCCATTTGAAATTACGACCTTGGGTAAAAAAATTCCGGATTGGAAAACTCAAGATGGGGTGGCACATCAACCGATCACCACGAGAACTGGGGTATATGAGGGAAACGTAAACAAAGAATCAGAAACGATACGTCTGATCCCTTTTGGCTTTACCCGACTAAGAGTGGTGGCTTTCCCTGTCGTGAATTAAATTTAGACATAAAAAAAGAGAGGCGCTTATTGGGCGCCTCTCAAATTATTCCATTAAAATCTATACTTCAAAGGGCTGCTTATAAAGTCGCTTCTTTGTAGCCGCATAAAGTGCATTCGCTATAGATCCACCGGTTGGCGGCAAAGCTGGCTCTCCTAAACCTGTCGGCTCAATCCCATTGTCAACAAAATATGCATTAATCGTCGGAATTTCATTTCCTTTAATTAATCGATATCCATTGAAATTGGTCGGCGAAGCAACTCCATCATTAAATCTCAACTTAGCAAACAAGGCGTGTCCCATACCGTCGATAATCGCTCCTTTAATTTGGTTTTCTGCACCACTTAAATTAACCACTTCTCCGCAATCGGTTACCGCGGTTACATGTGTGATTTTAGCTTTTCCATCCACCATTTGCGCATCAGCTACTTGAGCTACATAAGACAAATGAGAAAAATAAACACTAAATCCTTGATGTATACCTGGTTTTTTCTTCCAATTTGATTTTTCAGCAGCTTGCTTAATCACTTCGATAAAACGATCTGGCTCATACGTGATTTTACCTACTGGATTAGATTTGACGCGGGCCAACCAATCCAAACGCATTTGCACGGGATCCTTACCACCCGCCTCAGCTACTTCATCTAAAAATGCCTGTTCAGCATAACCTAAAAAGTTGGTAATAGGAGCACGCCATGGCCCCGTAGTCACGGCAGACACTTGGTTTACTGACTCAACTAACACATTTTCAATGGCACCCACAGGAAAATTATCCTGTCTTGTCGCATTACCAGCATTAATACCTACTCCACGTAAATAGAAAGCAATCATATTACCTGAAGCATCTAAACCTGCTTTAAAATGATACCTAGCTGCTGGACGGTAAATTCCGCCTCCCATATCATCTTCACGTGTCCACATCACTTTAACAGGCTTTTTAATAATGCTAGATAATTCAGCCGCGTCTAATGCAAAATCATTGTTTAATCTACGGCCAAAACCTCCACCCATTTTGGATAACTCTACTTCAACTTTCTTCTCATCGATCTTCAATAAAGACGCAACTGCTTTTTGGGCAGACTGAGGAACTTGGGTAGGACCGGCTAATAAAACCGTTCCGTCAGCACGAACATCTGCAAAGAAGTTCATCGGCTCCATCGGGCTATGAGAAATAAAAGGACATTCGTACGTAGCTTCCACCACTTTAGCAGAGCGAGCAATAGCCGCTGCAAAATCTCCATCTTTTCTTTGAACCGTCGCCTTATCGGTCTTCATTCCTTCATCAAACCATTTCTGATGTGTTGAATCACTATCAAAATCGCCTGAATCATATTTGCAAGAAACAGTGGCACGCGCTTTCATTACTTCCCATGTACTCTTTCCGACAATGGCCACCTTATTTTTAAACGATACCACATCTACAATCCCTGGCATCTTAAGCGCATCAGCCGCATCAAAAGATTTTAAGGTAGCACCAAAAGGAGGGCGAATGATTTGCGCAATCACCATTCCTGGCTTTTCAATATCCAAACCAAACACAGGCTTTCCTGTCACTACACTTTTATTATCAACTCCTTTCGTTCGTTTACCAATAATCTGATAATCCTTTCTATTCTTGTACGTCACTTCCGTAGGCACCGGCAATTTAGCAGCAATGGCTACCAAAGAACCATAACTTGCTTTCTGACCTTTGGGTCCTAAAACAAATCCTTTTGACGTTTTACAAGTACTGGCATCCACATTCCATGTTTGAGCGGCAGCCTGAATGAACATCTTTCTAGCCGTAGCGCCTGCCTTGCGTAAACGATCCCATGAATGCTTTAATGCACCACTTCCTCCTGTTAATTGACGCTCAAAATTTTGCGTATCTAAATTGGCCTGACGTACTTCCACATCCTTCCAATCCACATCTAATTCCTCAGCCACAACCACAGGGAAAGCGGTCTTAATTCCTTGTCCAATTTCTGGATTAGGCGAATATAAAATTATTTTACCACTTGGGTCGATCGCTAAAAAAGCATTAAACCGTCCTGATTCCATGGTTGTTTGAACCATAGAAACTTCTTTGCCATTTGCTTGAAACCAATCAAAACCTAGGCAAAAGGCTCCGCTAAATAAAGCCGTTTTCTGTATAAAAGATCTTCTTGTGCTTTTCATGATTAGGCTGATTTTTTAACCGTTGATTTAGTCTTTTTCTTTGATGCAATTTCAGAGGCTAATTTAACAGCTTCTTGAATACGGTGATACGTACCGCAGCGGCATATATTTCCAGACATTCCATCGACAATTTCTGTTTTGGAAGGATTCGGCTTCTTTTTCAACAAGGAAGCCGCCGTCATAATTTGTCCCGCTTGGCAATATCCACACTGAGGAACATCTAACTCATCCCAAGCCACTTGGACCGGATGATCGCCATGATCACTTAAGCCTTCAATCGTGGTGATATCGGCATTGGCAACCGCTGAAATGGGCAACACACATGAACGTGTAGCTTCTCCATTAACCCAAACTGTGCATGCTCCGCATTGTGCAATACCACAGCCGTATTTTGTCCCCTTAAGTGACATGTTATCCCGCAATGCCCACAAAAGTGGCGTATTGGGATCGATGTCTAAAGACATCTTTTTCTTGTTTACGGTAAGTTGAATACTCATGATTTTTTTTTCTTTTTTACGTTTAAAATGGGTTCAACAATATCTTTAATTCTTAAATTTCTAAATCTCAACGAGTCACCATGACCTAAAAACCCAATATGTCCCGTTTTGTTTACTAATCCTGGATGTTCTTTGTGATCTGCAGTTCCGGCTTTAGTTGCCTCCGCAATGTCTCCATCTAAAATAACCTCACCATTCAAAATAACTATGATTTTATTTCCTTTGGCAATAACCTCTTGTTGGTTCCATTCGCCCACAGGTTTTGAAAATCCTTGCTTAGCAGCAATAATCCCATACACAGATCCATGGTATTGATAAGGCTGTAATTTTGCGTAAATCGGCGCAGTGTTATCCAAAATCTGTAATTCCATCCCCACATAAGCCGCATCTCCTTCTAATGGCGCACGAATACCTAAGCCATTATTGGCCCCAGGGGTCAATTGGAACTCGAGTTTCATATGAAAATCTCCGTATTCCTTCTTCGTGTATAAATTTCCTTTACCTCCCCTTTTAGGATAAATCGCTAATTCTCCATTTTCAGGTACATAATCAATTGTATTTCCAGTCCAATTAAATAAGCTTGAACCGTCAAACATGGCCTCAAAACCTTCCGATTTTTCTTGATCCGAAACTTGATACGAAGGTTCAGGCGCTAATTCCTTCACATAAATATTGCGATACGTAATGTGATTTCCATGAGCTTGTAATTCAATCGCATCTTTCACAAAAATTGGAATTTTACGATCCCAAAAATTTTCTAAAATCGATTGATCCACCACCAATTCCCCATTTAAATAAACCGTTACTCGTTCCCCCTTCATGATAATTCTGAAGGTATTCCACTCGTCGATTGGATTATCCGCTACTTTTAAGGGGTTTTTAGGATTTTTTATATTATTATACAATCCTCCTGAGCCAACTTGAGCACCCACACTAGTCCTCGCCAAATCCCAAATTTGAACTTGAGGCGAACCTCTTAAATATATCCCCGCATCTCCATCTTTTTCAATTTTCCAATCCACATACATCTCAAAATCTTGATAATCCTTCACAGAACAAAGATTTTCTCCATGGCCCGTAAAATGTAATTCTTCATCTTTGGCATACCAACCCGTACGCATCACGGCATCCGCCTTAATTTGTTTTTTAGCCAAGGTATCTGCCGACATATTTCTTCGCTTCACTGGATTGTCAACTAATCCTTTCCAACCGCGTAAATCCTGACCACTAAACATCGTGTAAAAACCGGTAGGCATTCCACCTTTAGCCATCACTTTTTGAACAGCTGATTTTTGATCAGCTTCTGATAAAGCCGACATAGCTTCTTGCATCCACTCCCGAGTCATCTGACCCTGAAATTCCGGAGACGCTAAAAATATAGTCGCCAGTCCATCCGCTGCAGTCGACTTAGCATTAGGCTCCTTTAATCCTAAATGCAAAGTCCTCATCGCATTTAGCGTATTACATTTTCCTAATCCTTTATAAATTTGATCACGTATTTCCTTATTCTCGGTCAAAGCTAACGCATTTCGATAACGAAGAACTTGTTGGGTTACATTCGAACCCGCCTTCCCATTAATTCGAACAAAAGCGCGCAAGGCATTTTCATTTTTCAATTTTGCCGCCGCATAAAGCCAATTCAAGTTTTCCACATCCTGAACAAATGGTACATAATTGTCTTTTTTATTGGCCTTTAAAGCCATCTTATTTATTTGTGCACCTAATGCTGGATTACTTTTAAGAATAAGCGTTACACAAGCTTGAAGCGCTGCCACTTCATTTTCCAACACGGCATTGGATAATTTATCGGCAATCAATGTGAAATCTTGAGCGCTAGACCAATGAATTAAACTTTGAAAACCAGCCGCTCTTGTAAAACCATTCGATTGCACAGCCCGCCAAACCTGCGGACGAATACCATCCCAGTGCCTATAAGAGCCATAAATCATCAGAATTGCTTGTTGGTTTGGGGCCAAATTGGAAAAGTCCTTTACATATTTCATAAAGAATGTAATGGCAGACAGCGTTGAAAATGCCTCCCCTAACGCAATGACATCCACGCTACCTACGGCCGCTATATCCCAGGCTTTCGGTAATGCCTGTAAGCCCAAAGCCTTAATGTGACTAATAATTACCTCCGTTTTTAAACTCGGTGATGTAGATAAAGCCACAGGCAAAGCCCATTTTGCTTTTAAATTACCAACGGCCACCACAAACATTTTTTGATGTGCCTCATCCCAAGTTTTTACAGACTTGGCTAATATCGGCAACAAAGCTGGTTGAGGATTTGATACTATTTTTTTCAACATATATCCCGATAATTCAGGATTCGCTTTCGCAAATTTACCGAGCAGATAAACGCTTGGATTTACTTCCTTTTGAATGATTAAATCCACCACGCGAATCTGAATAGCCGGAGGCAAGTCATTCGAAAGAAACGATTTCAATTCAGCTAAACCATCTTTTTGGCGTTTTAAATAATCTAAATAAGCTTCTGTAGCTTGTGTCGGATCATATGCACCCTTCGCCTTTAAAGCTAAATTTTTTAATTTTTTCCCGTCTTCAATGCTACCTTCCTTAGCTAACTTCCGTAATTGAATTTGAGTCTCACGAGATTCTTTCTGCTTGTCGATGGGCGTTTGAGCCAGCAAACTGATTGGGATTAAAAAACCCATCAGCATCATATAAAATATTTTATTTGTCTTCATTTTCTTCAACATTAAAGGATATAAGGAGCTCGCATCGGTTGGTCCATCAGCTGTTTAGCTTCTTCATCACCTACGATTTCCTGCTTAATAGGATCAAAATTAAGATTCCGATGTACCCGCATGGCAATCAATCCAAGGTTTACAAGCGTACAAGATTTATGTCCATTAGCCTCATTTAAGGCAAATGTTTTCCTATTCTTAACGGCGTCCACAAAATCCGTTTGTTGGGCTGCAGGTTCAGGGAACTCGGCCAACTTACGATCCAAGTCTGGAATGTCCGTTTTGAAATTCTTGTATAATTTACCTTTGGGTCCCTCGATATAAGCTACTTTATCATCTTTTCCTTCTCCATCTAACACGATTTGGCATCCATCCGCATACGTATAAGTAATGCGATTAAAAATTCCTACCGCATCTTTATCTTGAACAGGTGCATCTACTTCGATAAAGATCGGACTTGTATCATCTTTTCCCAACAAATATTGAACTGGATCCATGTAATGCTGGCCCATATCGCCCAAAGCACCCCCATCATAATCCCAATACCCTCTAAATGTACCATGCGTACGATGAACATGATAAGGTTTATAAGGTGCAGGCCCAAGCCAAGCCTCATAATCCAACTCCAAAGGAACCGGCTGAGGCGTCAAATCCGTTTTTCCAATCCAATAAAATTTCCAATCAAATCCAGTGTGCTTGCTGACGGTAACCTTCAAGGGCCAACCTAATAATCCTGAATCCACTAATTTCTTTATAGGCTTTACGGGTGTGTTCATCCCGTAAAAATTACTCTCAAACCTAAACCATGTATTTAACCGAAAAATTCTTCCATGTTGCTGAACAGCCTCTACTAACCTTTTACCTTCCCCAATCGTACGAGTCATCGGTTTTTCACACCAAACGTCCTTGCCTGCACGCGCCGCATCAGCCGCAATAATTCCATGCCAATGAGGAGGAGTTGCCACGTGAACGATGTCCACTTCAGGCATTTGGATTAATTCTCTATAATCACTAAATGCTTTGACTCCTTTTTCTACCTTATCAAGGCCCAGCTGCAGATTTTTTTTATCTACATCACACATAGCCACCACTCGGGTACCGGCATAGGGTATATGTCCGCGGCCCATGCCACCCGTACCCACAATCGCTTTTGTTAATTGATCACTAGGAGCTAAAAAACCTTTACCTAACACATGACGTGGTACAATGCTAAAGGCAGTCAAACCAAGGACTGATTGTCCTAGAAATTTTCTTCTTGATACACTCATTTTGATTAAATAGGTTAAGAAACCAAGTTATAAAAAAAAATGCAAAAAATAATTCTTTTCTTTTATTGAATAAAAGACAAAACCACAAAATAATAAAATCTTACTGTTGGCCTAAATATTAGACAAGGACGATGGTCAAACTACGTGCGCCATGAGCACCTATGACCAGCGACTGTTCAATGTCAGCTGTCTTTGAAGGGCCAGAAAGAAACAGACCAAAGTCGGCGTAATTCCCATCCAAACGCTCATAAGCTTCATGAAGCGTAGCCAAAATCTCGGACTTAGCCACATAAATCACTAAATGTTGGCATATAAAAGGCGCCACTCGATTAGGCAAAAACTGATCCGATAACCAGATCGCACCGTTCTCCGATACCCCAAACATTCCGTCAATTTCTAAGACATCAATGGCTTCTAAATCGAGTCCATTAGACACCACCTCATGTGAAGTATAGCGCAACAAGTCTGGATAAATTTCACTTAAGCGAGTGGCCGCTTCCTGCTTATTTTCGGCGTCTACACAGATGGCGCCAACAATCGACAGGGAATTTTTAAAATCTCCCACGACATCTTGAGTAGCCTTATAGCTTTTAAAATCGCCAGGATGATCAATTTCTCTTTTCTCCAACGCTTGAATAGCCCCAAAAATTTCTGATCTAGAACTCATTTATTTGCGATTTTTATACCAAGATTGAAAACTCTCTTTAGGTGCTTCAGGCATTTCTCTTTGTTTAAACCAAGGATTCAAGCTATTATTTACAATGAAAGGAGCAAAACGCATGACAAGACGCCCCATATATCCGGCCATCTTGAAAATGGTTGGATTGGAAAACACAAAGGCCATTCCCTTCATCGACAAGGACTTACCTAATGGCGCTAATCCATCTTTCATTAAATCCTGACGCCAAAACCAAAGCTGCTCATGAATATTAATTTTCACGGGACATACATTGGAACAAGATCCACAAAGTGTACTGGCGAAAGGTAAATCGACATTCGCCGACTTATCAAAATTAGGTGCCAAAATGGATCCAATCGGCCCAGCCACTGGTTGGTGGTAACTATGACCCCCACTCCTACGATATACAGGACAGGTATTAAAGCATGCAGCACAGCGAATGCACTTCAAAGAATTACGGAACTCGTCGCGGGCCAATTGGCGTGTGCGGCCATTATCCACCAAAACAATATGCATTTCTTGTCCCTCGCGTGGTTTCGCAAAATGACTTGAATACGTAGTGATTAATTGGCCCGTAGCACTTCTGGCTAATAACCGCAAAAATACACCGAGATCTTTCCGCTTCGGAATCATTTTTTCTATGCCCATGCAGGCAATATGGACTTTGGCCAAATGGGCTCCCATATCAGCATTTCCCTCATTGGTACACACCACAAATTCACCCGTCTCTGCCACCGCGAAATTAACTCCGGTGATGGCAACATTGGCTCCTAAAAAATATCCGCGTAGATGTTGGCGCGCCGCCTCTGTCAAAAACTGAGGGTCTTTATTTCCTTTGGGTGTTCCTAAAAATTCATGAAATGTCTCACCAACATCCTCTTTTTTCAAGTGGATTGCAGGCAGAACGATATGGCTAGGCACCTCATTTCTAAATTGGACGATGCGTTCGCCTAAATCCGTATCCACAACCTCAACCCCTTTTTTAGTCAAATAATCATTCAAATGACATTCCTCCGTCAGCATGGACTTACTCTTAACCAGCGCCTTTCCTCCATGTTTTGAAATGATCGAAAGGACAATTTCATTATGCTCTTGGGCGTCTTTAGCCCAATGAACTTTGATTCCATTTTTCTGAGCGTTCGACTCAAATTCTTCTAAATATTGACCCAAATTAGCCAATGTATGGTCTTTTATTAAGGACGCCTGCTCACGCAAAGCCTCCCACTCAGGCAATAATTTAGAAACTTTATCCCGCTTGGATCTTACAAACCAAAGGGTTTCATCATGCCAAGTCGTGCGCTCAGCATCCTCAATAAATTTCTCAGAAGCCTCTGCGTGATTAAGCATGATTTAAAATTTCTACAATATGTTTAACTTGAACTTTTGACCCTTGTCTTTTTAAAATTCCTTCCATATGCATTAGGCAAGAAGTATCACCCCCCACAATAAATTCGATTTCGTTTTTCAAATGCGATTCCACGCGATCCTGACCCATTCGTACGGAGACAGCTTCCTCGGTTACGCAAAAAGTACCCCCAAAACCACAGCATTCATCCGCGCGTTCAGGGTACACATATTCGACTCCATTCACTAAATCTAACAATTGCGCTAATTTAGAAAATGGCGCTTCATTTAACTCGGTCATGGAACTTAAACGTAAGCCTCGCTGGCCATGGCAACTCTGATGCAAGCCTATTTTATGAGGGAAATTAGCCGATAGCGATTTTACTTTCAGCACATCCACTAAAAACTCACAAATTTCATACACACTATTTCTGATTTTTTCAGATGGATGATGCTCCTTTAAATGCAAAATACAAGATCCGGTTGGACCTACTATGTAATCAAAACCTTCAAAGTTCTTAAAAAAATTGGTATCGCAACCTTCCGTTGACGAAGCAAAACCAGAATTGGCCATGGGCTGGCCGCAACAAGTTTGATTGGAAGGAACGTGCACTTCTATCCCTAGTTTTTCCAGTAACTCGAGCGAAGCAATCGCCACCTGCGGGTAAAATTGGTCTACATAACAAGGCACAAATAAAGCTACACGCATCTTAAATTTTATTTATTTTTACGAGATCCAAAGGGATTTCATTGGTATTCCAAGTTTCATGCATCATTAATGCGGCTCCTAAAGAGCTCGCTTGAGC
>JABMMK010000336.1 GCA_013205605.1 Cytophagales bacterium
ACCTTTCTGTGCATGGTATAAAGTCGGAAGCCTTTCCCGTCCTTTAACACCATTCCACTGGATTGATTATTGCCCATAATCGGATTCTTTTCATACTTTTTCCAATGAATTAAATCGGAAGAAACCGCGATATTCGTGGACCATTCATGCCAATCTTTAAATGCCGATGCATGATAATATCCATAATAAAGGCCTTTGTAGTGAACCACTTGGTTCATAGCCACGGCAAAAAGATCATAGGCGTCCGGACCCATTTTGATGACCGGCTCATCCTGGACATTGGTCCATATTTTTAGGTCTTTGGATGTAGCTAACCAAATCCCCAAATCATCTCGTTCATAAAATAAGTTCCAAACACCTTTTGCTCGAATGACCGTTGGCGTACCATAAGCTCCCTTTCGAATAGGACTTCCATCCACCTTTCGAATGTCTAAATTTCCTTTTTCTTGCCAATGCACACGATCCGTTGAGACCAACATATGTGCAATATCGCCCTCGCCTTCCGCAAACATGTAATAGGTTTTCCCTGATTTAACCACACACATATCTTCTACCCATTGGCCCGGGTGAATCGTTTCTTTAGAAAAACGATCCCAATGAATTCCATCTTTTGAAGTGGCATAGCCCAAAAACTTGGTGGGTGAAGCAGGTGAATAACCCGTAAACCACAAATGATAATTTGACCCCTCTTTCAAAATAAACCCCCGCTCTCTGATTTGCTTATCCCAAGTATCTAGATTCGTTCCCGTGAAAACCGGATTTTCAGGATATTCTTTGAAATTCACTAATTCAGAGGGGAAGGTATTTTGGGCCAAAAGATGCGGGCTAGCAAATGCAAACCCAACAAAAAGCAAGCAAATTAAAATACCTAATTTTTTCATTTTTAAAATTTAAAATATAGGTTTAGCTGACCATAAAATACATTTGATAAATGCAATTCTGAATAATAGGTATCGTCAATGGTCGTCGATGTGGACGTTTTATTAGGAAACGTTACCGTGGTTGTTTCGTTGGTATAAATGGGATTTTTAGGCAACGCGAAAGTCGGAATGAAACTAATACCCATTTTTTTTGTCTCAAAAGTGAATAGAACAGAAAGCTCATAGGTCATAAAAGTAAGCCCTGGATTTCTAACAACCGTGCTGCTTACAATGACAGGTTGGTTTACCGGGGAAGGACCTCTACCTTTTTGACGCGCCCTTGCATTGGAGTTTTTTATTTCGGTAAATCCTTCAAAATAATTTAATGTACTATAAATGGCATATAAACTTGGGTTAATTTGAAATCTTTGGTCCTCAGTGCCCCACTCCCAAGTTCGTTCAATACCAGGACTTAATCTGATGTCTGTCTTCCCTGTTCCAAACAATGCATCCGCACCGATATTAAGCTCACAAAACCCAAAATCTTGATTTAAAAATCCCCCTAAAATATAGCTTAAACTTCCGAAAAATGACTCCGAGCTTTCATTAATGATATATTTAGTTCCATTTACACCTCCAGAAAGGTTTTTATACATATTAAAATTATAAGATCCATTTAGTTCCAAAAAATCAAAGCCATTGGCTACCCCATTGTTTAAAAAATATAAGTCAGCGCTCAATGATAATCCGTTGTCATGCCGAAAGGTCAAAGAAGGAATGAAATAGGGTGCCTTCAAAGAATCAGATCGACCATTGTAGACATAATTACTTATATAGTTCATTCCTGCCGTAAAAGCATAAGGGCGGGTCTCCGTTGAATCAAGCATAGAAATTTGTGCATAACCCAATAAACTACTGAACAAAAAGGTAGCAAGAATTATAAAACGTTTCATCATCAATGAATTTTTAATGGGAATGCCTGACCAAAAAGTTTTAGCAGGTAATTTTTCTCCTTTCATCACCAAAGATAAGGCGCTAATGTGACAATTTTCTTCAATTTCTGTATCGTATAAAATTACACTTCTAGCTCCAATATTGGAATATGCTCCTATATGTACGGCTCCCATTTTCATCACTCGGTCTTCAAATAAATGCGTCTGAGGTCCTCCATCTAAATTAATGGCGCAATAATCACCCATTGACACTAAGTCAAATTCAGTGATATCGGTTGAATCCATATAAACTCTTTTACCCATTTTGACACCCATTAACCGAAAAAAGAAAGGTAAAAAAGGTGTGCCCTTGATGTATTCAAAAAGGAAAGGAACCGTCAACGATTCATACATGGAAGTTATAGCCTCTGTTCGCCAAACCTGCCAAGTCCACATCGGATATTCAGCCTTTTTATAGCGGCCAATAAAAACCCATTTTATCAGAAGATTGAATAAGAAAATAGGCAATGCGACCAAGCCTAAATAATAAAATGGGAAATATAAAAATACCTCATACCAATTTGGCTCTTTGATTAGGTCATCTGCATAGGCAATGAATAGAATACTGACACTCAAAATGATAGACTGAGGAATTAAAACGCGAATAAATTCAATGATGCCTCGACTCATCTTTCGAGTCCAATGAGGCCGATACGTTAATTCAGCAGGATAAATATCTCTTTTTTCTCGATTAGGCAGACCTTTTGATGGACTACCAAACCAGTCTACATAAGGTTGGTTCTGTAGTTGATCCGCTGTCGGAGGCACCGAAATAACCCCGATCAACATTCCATCTCCTAAGGAATAACCCTGTGGAATGAGTGCGCTATTGCCAACAAAACTCCGATTACCAATACTCGTTTTGTTTAAATAAAGCATTTGATTTCTAACTTCCGATTCGCCAATCACCACATCATCTGCAATAAAACTTTCATCCCCTATTTCAAAAAGAGAATGCGTTACATTAGTTGCCGTAGATATTTCGGTGTTTTTCCCAACCTTCGCCCCCAAAGATTTATAAATCCATGAAATAAATACCGTAGCAAAAATGGGTTTAATGACATTTAATGACAAACTAAATAGGGCATCCAAAAACCACTTAATCACATAGGTTTTACTATAAATTGAATATCGCCCCGGAAGAATATGTTTTTGAAATATTCGGGTCAAAAAAACTAGCTCAAAAATAAAGAGCAGGATGTAAATAAAAGAAAAAATAGGCGTCTTAAACAAATAATAAAAAGAATACCAATCCGCCTCATTATCCAAATAGTAAAGGCTGATAATTGAAGGGGCGAGAGGCAATAAAACCAAGATGGGAAAAGCAAATATCAAGGCCAAGAAAATAGATTGATAAGCGATTTTTTTCTTTTTAGAAACAAAATGAACCGTTTCTTCTTGAGGTCTAAGGCCTATTTTTTGCGCCGGACTACCTCCCCAAATTTCATTTTTGCCCATATTTTGGCCTAAAATCAATAAGGAAAGATCCTTAATCTCCCCCTTCTCTGCTATTTCGCAATCCCCCGAAATGACCGAACTCGTACCAATGTAGGCATTATCAGCAATTTCAATCATCCTGAGCTTCAACCGGCCATTCTCAACCCAAGCATTGTTTAGAAC
>JABMMK010000337.1 GCA_013205605.1 Cytophagales bacterium
CACTATAGCTATGGCCTTCTTTTTCCCAAACATGAAATTGTGAATCCGATGAATAATTTAGTTTAATCTCTATGATTTCGTTTTCACAAACGAAAGAGTCAAAGCTCGATTCCACTGAAAAATTAGGTCTTTTTAAGCCGGGTAAAACTACAAGCATTGGGTCTGCAAATTCACCTTCACAGCTAACGCTTATTTTTGTTTCATTAGGGCTATGAACTAGTAAATCTTGTTCAGGTGAGCGAAAATCAACTCCGCCATTTAAACGATCATATTTTAATGGTACCGGACATCCTTCTACATGCAATAGATATGATTCTTCTTCGCATCTTAATTGTGTCGAATATCGAAGGAATATTTTTTCTTTTGGGAGAATTATTTCTTTTAAGTCGTATTCCTCAGGTTCTATGGATCCTGGCGCTGGTAATTCACTTGGCACCTCACTAGGCATCGCAATTACTTCTGGAATTATAGGTGCTGCAGGAAGTAAACCAACAGGTGTTCCCGAGACAGGAATAGGAGGAACTGTCGGTGTAATAGGGTTAACGATGGCTGGAATACTGACCCTGATGGCTGTTTTGGGACTTTCGCAATTGTTGACTTTTTGGGAAACCCAACGAACTAATTCAATCGCTGAGGTACCCGTATTAATAGGTACGGCTACGCTAAGGGTAGTTGCCGTGCTGATTGCTTTTGTATCATTTTCGTTTAAATACCAGATGTTATTTGTACCTCCAGTTGCTTTGAAAATAATGCTACTTTCCAACAAGGTGGCCGTTGGCGTACCGGCATTGCTAGGTGCGGCTGGAACATTAAATGCTTGGGCGGATGTACCTAATGAAGGCAAACTTTCACAACCTAGTTTTAGGCAAGTAGCTTTATATATTTTTGGATTTAGATTAGTATGAGTAACAAAAATTTTGGCACCTGTTCCCAGTTTATTTTCGTTTTCATCGTACCATTGGGTCACATAGGGAGAACATCCCGTAGAATTAATTGATATAGGAGCTCCTATACAACCCGTATATAAAGAAGACGAATGAACAAGTTGGGGACTTGATTTTATGGTTAAGGTTACCTCATTGGATGTTCGGGGGCATGAACTTACCTGATTTTCATTGTTCAGAGAACCTTCATTGTCATTGTTTAAGGTGATGGAATATTGAATTCTAATTTTAAATCGTTGTCCTTGAAGTGAGCTAGTAGCGTTTAAAATAGTTAAGTTTTTTGATTGGCTTTCCTTAAAATTTGCGTCGTCAGAAATATCCGTAAAATTCCCCCCGCCGATAGCCCGCGTCCATTGATACGAAATGGCCTTTGACGCACTTATTTCTGGCATTTGAACCTCTAAAACTCCTGATCCCCTTTCACATATACTGGGGTTTAAAATACTGGTTATTTTTGTTAGGGTAATTTCAGCGGCTTGTGAATAAATAGCGCACGAATTTAATGCGACTTTGACTCGATATAAAGTGCCCGTGGGACTATTGGCATCACCGCTTGGGAATATTTGGTACGCATTTAAATTGGCTCCTGAAATGGGGGAATAATTTCCATCTTGTGGCCTTTTTCTTTCCCATTGATAGCTGGATCCTGCCGTGGCTTGGCAGATCATTCGGATACTGTTGCCATCACAATCTGTCTGACTTTTAGGGTGCAGATTTATCGTGGGGCATTGGCCTAAAGCCAAAAAATCAAACAAAATAAAATAGAGCAAAAATGACAATTTCATCAGAACTTCTGGGTTTGAAGTCCTGAAATAAGTCAATAATTGGCCTCGAAATTTTGTTTTAAAATTTTGATCGAAAAATGATCAGCATGCTGATAAAAAAAAATACAAACCCTTGGCTAGCAAAGGTTTGTATTTTATCACTTACTTGGTTTTATATATCACAGATTTTTACCGCTTGTTCCAAAGAAGCCATTTTATCTTCTCTTGCCGGTATAAATTCTTGACCTATAAATCCTTTGTATCCTGTATCGTAAATAGCCTTGATAATAGGGGCGTAATTTAATTCTTGCGTCTCATCTATTTCATGTCTACCAGGAACACCACCTGTATGGTAATGAGAAATATATTGATAGTTTTTCTTAATGGTGGCAATTACGTCGCCTTCCATAATTTGCATGTGGTAGATGTCATAAAGCAATTTAAACTTATTGGATCCAACCATTTCGCATAATACGGAACCCCACTCGGTATGATCACATTGATAATCCTTGTGGTTTACCTTCGAGTTCAACAATTCCATGGAAATCGTGACATCATGCTTTTCAGCCGTTTTCATGATGCGCTGAAGTCCTTTTTTGCAGTTTAAAAGTCCTTGCTCATCGCTAAGTCCATCTCTATTTCCGGAAAAAGTGATTAGGTTTTTAACACCTGCTTTGGCCGCACGAGGAATCAAGTCCTCATAGAATTCCACTAATTTATCGTGGTTTTGGATCTTATTAAAGAAATTGGGTAATCCCATTTTCTCCGGATATTTACCCCAGCCAATCGCCGCGGTCATATCGTGTTTTTTCAAAATATCCCATTCGTCCGGTCCCGTTAATTCGATCGACTGAAGGCCAATTTTTTTAGCGTTTACTACAAGTTCTTCAAAAGGGATTTTGTCATAACACCATCTGCAAGCAGAATGGTTGACCTTTCCTTTTAAATCGGCGCCAACTAGCTTGTCGGCTTCGTTAAAGCGGTGCTCCATCGAGGTGCCTAAAAAACCAATTCCAGCGAGTCCGGCTGAATTTTTTAATAGGTCTCTTCGACTCATGTCATTTTTCATAGGTTTAGTTTTATGTGTTTTTAATTTTAATTTTTCCAAATACCCAATAAAGTAGCTGTTTCAAGCGCCATTTTGGTATTATATTTTCGGGTAATTTTTTTATATCTAAATAGGTCAATAATCGTTCCAATCAAAAGAAAACCTCCTGTAAAAAAATACAGAAGACCAAGCCCAATTCGATCGGTGATAAATCGATGCAAACCAGCAAAGCCTAAAAATCCTGCCAGTATACAAATCAAGATTAGGCTAGTTTCCCTTCTCTTATTTAAATATAGCGCCGCAAATTGCGCTTGTTGGCCTTCATCCAATCCATCCAAAATTTCTTTTACCGAGCTTGATTCTTCAGCACCTAAATTAGAGAAAAGCGGAATCAAGTTTGAATTCATGTAGGGTTTTACTAAATATTGGAAAGTAATTTTAACACAAAATTTTCGCTTATGCTAAATAACATATTTGGAAAAATTCCTAAAAGAATTGTGATCACACCTAGTGAGTATAAACTGAGTTTTTCTGTGAGCGTTAAATCGCTCATCGACCAATTTGCATGTAACGTATAGTGCTTTCCTAAAAATACTTTTTGGAAGGTCCACAATAAATATCCCGCTCCCAATAAAATCCCTAATGCTCCCATAATCGAATAGATTGGATGTAATAAAGGACTCGTGAATGCCCCCATCAAGCTGAAGAATTCGCCGATAAACCCTGAAAATCCAGGTAAACCTAAGGAGGCGAAAATAGCAATTCCTGAGATGAGGGTGAAAACAGGCATTTTGCTGGCAAGGCCTGAATAACTGTCAATATCTCGGTTGCCCGTTCGGCTATATAAAACGCCTGCCATTAAAAATAACATGGCCGATAAAATACCATGCGAGATTAATTGGAATATGGCGCCTTGCCAACCTTCTACATTGAAGGCTGCGATTCCCAATAACACAAATCCCATGTGCGAGATGGACGAATAGGCGACTAGTTTTTTGATGTCCTTCATCGCTAAGGCATTGTATGCCCCATAAATAATGGAAAGTGCACCTAATCCTGCTAAAATTTGAGCATTGCCCATCGCCTCTTTGGTGAAAAATGGGATAGCCATTCTAAGCCAACCATAAGCTCCAATTTTCAATAGAATCCCGGCTAATAGAACAGAAATAGGAGTAGGTGCTTCGACGTGAGCATCTGGAAGCCAAGTATGCAGTGGGACAAGGGGTAATTTAATCGCAAAGCCCACAAATAACAGCCAGAATCCCCACTCTCTTCCGCTTAGGCCACTGAGTAACCATCCTGAATTGGGGCTGAATAAGCTTGTCGGCATGCAATTATTTACATCGCTCAAGGCTTGAATATCAAAACTATGTACGATTTGCCTCATCGGAATTTCCTGTAAGGCCAATGATTTTTGAATGGCAATTAGCTCTTCGATCGTAAAGCTTTGACCTTCTTGGATGGCGCCCGTCAACAAGGCCGTTTCATAAGGGTCAATATACGCGATGCTAATCCCCAGCATGATAATTAAGATGAATAGAGATCCTACAAGGGTATAAATAAAAAATTTCAAAGAAGCATAATTTCGATTTGGTCCGCCCCAAATTCCAATTAAAAAATACATGGGCAATAGCATGAATTCGAAAAAAACATAAAACAGAAACATGTCTTTTGCTAAAAAACAGCCAATTAACGAGGCATTTAAAAGCAATATCAATCCATAATAGGCATTAAATTTCTCTTTGATTTCGGTGGAATTCCATAAGGCTACGAAGGTAATCAGGGAGGTTAGCGCTAATAATGGCAGACTTAGTCCATCGACTCCTAATGAATATTTTGCGGTAAATTGACCTAAACTACCCAAAGATAAATGAATCCAATCCTTTGATTCCTGAAACTGAAATGAGTTGGCTTGCCTGTCAAATTTCGTAAATAAATAAACCAATAGACTTATTTGAATTCCCGAAAAAACAATCGCTATACTCCGAACGTATTTTTTAATCACCCCAAATCCTAAGAATATAGATCCCAATAATGGGATTAGAATGAGCAGCGATAATATAGATTCAATCATCCTCTTTGTAAAATTGTAAAAAGTAAAAATAGCCCAAATGTAACAAAAACCAATATCCAATAGCTTTGAACTTTTCCAGATTGCCAGCGACTTAAGCCGG
>JABMMK010000338.1 GCA_013205605.1 Cytophagales bacterium
AATCCCTTGCTCTCTGAATTTGATTAAGTTCTCTTGTAATTTTCCTTTTAAAAGATCCGTATTTTCCAATAAATTTTCCAAAGACTCAAATTCTTCCAATAGTTTTTGTGCCGTTTTTTCACCGATTCCCGGAATTCCTGGAATGTTATCTACGGCATCTCCCATAAGGCCGAGCATGTCGATGACTTGGTCTACATTTTTTATATTCCAACGTGCGCAAACCTCTTTGGGTCCAAGTACTTCAACCCCTTTTCCCATGAAAGCGGGTTTGTACATTTTGATTCGTTCTTCTACTAATTGACCATAATCTTTATCGGGCGTCATCATGTAAACGACTATTTCCGGATTTTCTTTCACCGCTTTTTTGGCAATGGTCCCGATCACATCATCCGCTTCATAGCCATCTAAGATCAAAATGGGAATATCGAGTGCTTCCACAAATCGCTTTATATAAGGAATAGCAATCGTGATGTCTTCAGGTTGCTTCTCGCGTTGTGCTTTATATGGGGTATATTCAATGTGTCGAAAAGTAGGAGCGGGGGTATCAAAAGCTACGCCTAAATAATCAGGTTTTTCTTTTTGAATCACTTCTAAAATGGTATTGGCAAAGCCAAAAACGGCACTGGTATTCATTCCTTTTGACGAAATTCTGGGTGTTTTGGCAAATGCAAAATGAGCACGATAAATGAGTGCCATTGCATCAAATAGGAATAATTTTTTCATAATATTTAACTAAATTTGTTGGGCTTTACCTTGAGTAAAGATATGAAAAAAATGATCTAATATGAACTTAGCTGAACTCAGAATCAATTATCAAAAAGGAGAATTATTGGAATCTTCCGTGGATAGAAATCCTTTTGAACAATTTAAAAAATGGTTTTCTGAGGCCAAAGATAGTCAGGTGCCTGAACCCAATGCCATGCATGTGAGCACCATAGGAGAAAATGGGATGCCAAACGGGCGTGTCGTGTTATTGAAAAATGTAGGCAAGGGATTTTCATTCTATACGAATTATCGTTCAAGCAAAGCTGAAGCATTAGATAAGCATCCTCAGGCATGTATCACTTTTTTTTGGGCCGAATTAGAACGCCAAATTCGAATTGAGGGCATCACTCAAAAGGTAGATTCAGCCACCGCTGAAATATATTTTAAAAATAGACCTCGTGCCTCCCAATTGGGCGCTTGGGTTTCCGAACAAAGTGCTCGCATCGAATCACGTGATATTTTAGAATTGACATTTAAGGAATTAGAAGCCAAGTATGAAGGTCAGGAAATACCCAAGCCACCACATTGGGGCGGTTTTGAATTGATCCCCTCTTATTTTGAATTTTGGCAAGGACGTACTTCTCGATTACATGATCGAGTGATTTATGAGTTGGAAGGAGAAAATAGCTGGAAAATAGGCCGACTAGCGCCTTAATGTTAACTAAATAAATTCTTTACCTGCATCGTTTTTTGGCTTTGAAAGCCTTCTCCATATTTTACGCCTATTTTATGGCCCATTTCTTGGGCTCTCGCCTGAATAAAGGACAAGAAATCAGGATTTGAAATATAGGAATTTGGTTCTGTGGATGTTGGATCAAAAAACTGGCTTTTAAATGCTCGGATCGATTGTTCTTTAGTTTCCCAATATTCGGTGATGTCGATTACAAAATCAGGCGCTAAATATCGGTCTTGAATGTAATGGTATACATGTTTAGGACGCCAGGCAGATTGATCTAGTTTTGACTGGGAATCAATCGTGTTGATCATTCGAAGTCCTGATAAAAAACATGCGTCGATGGCCAATTTAGCCCCTTTTCCGTGGTCAGGATGCCTATCTTCGAGTGCATTGGCAAATACAATCTCAGGGCTATATCGTCTGATTACTTCCATTAAGATTAATTGGCTTGCCTGGTCATTTTGGAAAAAACCGTCTGCTAATCCTAAATTTTCCCTCGCATGCAATCCTAAGATTTTGCTTGCTTCATTCGATTCATGTAATCGGATTTCAGGAGTACCTCTTGTCCCCATTTCGCCTCTGGTAAAATCGACAATACCGACCTTTTTTCCTTGCGCTATGTAGGACAGAATAGTTCCAGAGCAGCTTAATTCCGCATCATCAGGATGCGCGGCCATGACCAAAATATCCAGTTTTATAGCCATATCAATGAATTCTTAAACGTCTTCCTGCTCGAATGGTTGACGACAATCGCAAACCATTTAATCTGGCTAATTTAGAAACGGACATCCCTGCTCTTTGAGCAATCGAATACAACGAATCTCCATTACGAACTCGAGTCCAAGCTTTGCGTCTTGTTCTAATTTTTTCCCCAGCACTTCCATATTCGTTTTTAAGCGATAAAGCTCGGGTATTAAATGTTTGAGCCGTAATCAGTAAATGATCAGACAAAGGTTCTCCGGTGCCAAAATTAAATACCTGATTTGGGTTAAATGGGTTTCCTTCAAAACGAGTCTCAAAATGCAAATGAGAGCCTGTGCTTCTACCTGTATTACCACCTAAACCTATTTCATCCCCAGCTTTGACAAATGTTCCTGCTTCTAAGGATTGCTTGGAAAGGTGTCCATAAAGCGTTTCTAGTCCATTGTAGTGTCTTACGACCATAAACTTTCCATATCCACCCCAGTCGACACTCGCCATCCGCACAATTCCATCAAAGGCTGAATAAACGGGGTATCCCGTTTCTAGATCTAGATCGACTCCTGCGTGCAATCGACCCCAACGAGGTCCAAATGGACTTGTTTGTTTAATAGAAGCTAATGGAGCGGACCAATTCTTGCCAGTGGCTAAATTATATAATTCCAAATCTACAGGTTCGTCGAAATCCTTGGCATTAATATCATAAGGATCGATACTTTGGGTATCCCAAATCGAATAATACGACGCGACGGAAACAAAATCTTCACTGCCTTCCGGTGCATTTTCTTCTTCAATTTCCACCACTAAGGCTTCTCCTTCGTCGATCGATGTCGTATCAAAATTACTGATGGTCTTATTAATGACTTTTAAAGGCTCGTATTTTCGTTCTTGCATCTCTGAACCTCCTAAAGCGGTAGACCCGGATTCAGATTCAGTTCTAAACTGTAAGGGAGGCAATTCGTCTAATTCACTCTTTTTCGTTTGTTCTTGATACAGTTGGGCCTGACTTTTATTTTCAATTTTAGTGTTCTTTTTAAATAATTTCTTTTCCTGTGCTTTTGATAAAAAGCAAGGAATTAAAAAGATTACTCCTAAAAAGATTGTTTTAAAGTTCATCAAAATAATTAATGTGTATGATTAGCTGCCAACCACCTTTCCGCGTCTAATGCAGCCATACATCCTGTTCCAGCAGCGGTTACCGCTTGTCGGTACATTGAATCTTGCACATCTCCACAAGCAAATACGCCCGCAATATTGGTCCTTGTACTTCCTTTTTCTGTGATTAAATATTCTTGTTCATCCATGGCTAAAACATCTTTAAAAATGGACGTATTGGGTTGGTGCCCAATCGCGACAAAAAATCCTGTCAAGGCAATTTCTTCGGTAGCTCCACTCACCCTATTTTTTAAACGAATACCTGTCACGCCTGTTGAATCCCCTAATATTTCTTCGGTCTCTGAATTCCAATGAATTTCAATTTTGGGGTTATTTTTAACGCGATCTTGCATAATTAACGAAGCTCTCATCGCATCTCTACGCACAATCATGTGAACTTTGGTACATAAATTAGCCAAATAACTTGCTTCTTCTGCAGCTGTATCGCCCGCTCCCACCACGGCCACAATTTGATTTTTATAAAAGAACCCATCACAAACAGCACAGGCTGAAACGCCCAAGCCATTATAGGTGGTTTCTCCTTCTAAACCAAGCCACTTAGCCGAAGCTCCAGTCGCTATAATGATGGATTCCGCTTCAATTTCATCCCCGTTGTCAATCCAAACTTTTTTAGGCTGAGAGGTGAAATCCACTTTTTCTGCTAATCCATGACGAACATCCGTTCCAAATCGCTTCGCTTGATTTTCTAAATCAATCATCATGGTGGGACCATCTACGCCCGTTGGATATCCCGGAAAATTATCTACTTCGGTGGTTGTGGTCAACTGTCCTCCCGGTTGGCTCCCCATGTACATCACAGGATGCAAACCTGCACGAGAAGCGTAAATAGCAGCTGTATATCCTGCAGGACCCGAACCTATAATTAAACACTTGGTTTTTTCTGACATAAATTTTGAAATTGAGGCATATATATAGCTTGCAAAATTCGGCAAAACTGAGCAGAATCCCAAACGATGTTTTATTATCAATAATTATTACTTTTGCCTAAACCTTTTATTAACGCATGAAAAAGAATAATATTACCTCAAACCTAACTTTCTGGGTCCTCCTTTCCATTGTTATTGGTGTTATTGTGGGTCATTTTCGACCCGACATTGCTCTATACCCTGTATTTGAAAAGAAAATTAATTATTCCCTGCTCGGAACCGAAATTTCTTTTGGGCCTTCTTTAAGTGAAATGTTTAGTGGGATATTTATCAGTTTAGTCAAACTATTTATTCATCCGATCATTTTCTTGACGATCAGTTTGGGAATTGTCAATATGGGTAATTTGAAAAAAGTAGGCCGAGTAGGTGGAAAGGCATTATTGTATTTTGAAGTAATCACGACTTTGGCTTTAGTTATCGGTTTGGCAGTTTCTAAATTCCTCCAACCAGGAATAGGGGTTATCCGGGACGATGTCGCCGGTGGAGACATTTCAAAGTATACTCAAAAAGCCGCGGATTTTAGTTGGCTCATGTTTTTAAAAGAAAATTTCACGATCCAAGTATTGATTTTCTCTCTGATTTTTGGTGTCCTCTTAACTTTTATTACTCGAAAGGCAAAAATGATTTCAGGCATGCACCAAGCCTCAGATTGGGTTTTCAAAGGTTTACATTTTATCATGTATTTAGCTCCATTGGGCGCTTTGGGAGGAATGGCTTTTACGATTGGAAAGTTTGGTATTCATTCTTTATTGCCCCTCGCTAAATTGATGATCTCTGTTTACGTGACGATGGGAATATTTGTTTTCGTCGTTTTAGGCTTTGTGATGCGTAGTTGCGGCGAACGAATTTGGAGCTTTTTGAAATTCATTAAGGAAGAATTATTAATTGTATTAGGCACTTCTTCTTCTGAAGCAGCTTTACCATCGCTGATGAAAAAATTAGAGAAAATGGGTTGCTCCAAATCGGTCGTAGGTTTGGTGGTTCCAGCGGGATATTCGTTTAACCTCGATGGAACGAGTATTTATTTATCGATGGCTACTTTGTTTTTAGCGCAGGTATATGGCATCGATTTATCCTATGGCCAATTATTGACCATCATTGGAGTTTTAATGGTGACTAGTAAGGGTGCCGCTGGGGTGACGGGCAGTGGATTTGTGGTGTTGGCTTCTACGTTGACCGCACTCCAAGTCATACCCTTGGAGGGTTTGGCGCTGTTATTGGGCGTGGATCGATTTATGTCAGAAGCCCGTGCCATTACTAATTTTATTGGCAATGGGGTAGCCACTGTTTGGATTGCCAAGCATGAGAAAGAATTTATAGCGCCCGCAGCTGAAATTAAGGATTAGGCTTCATCCAATCTTCCCGCAATTTGATTTGCTTTCTTGAAGGCAAAATCAGTTCATTAATGGATTTTCTACTCGATTGGATCGTCAACTGAAAGGGGGCGACTAATTTAATCGTTTCAAATCCTCTTTTGTCATTAGACCGGGCAATTTCTAAGGTTAATAAATCGCCAGGTTTGATTTTTGACAAAACTTGTTGGGTATTTTTGACAAAATTAGGTAGGTCAACCGGCAATTCGTTTACGGAAACCAGTTCGTCTTTGGCTTTTAATTGGAGTGTATTCCCCAATGGATTAACCCCTAACTCGCTTCCAATAAATGCTCTCTTCGTTTCTGAATTAATATTAAGTGTTTGAAAATCAAAGCCTAAGGTTTTGACTGTATCTTTTTTGTTCGGATCAATTTCATATCCAATGCTATTAAGCCAATCATTTAATGGGATATTTTTGTTTCCTGCCACGTAGTTATTGAAGTATTCTTTTAGGCTAGGAATCTTGGTTACCTCAATTAATTGATCAAATAATTCATCATCTTTAAAGGATTTATTGGGACCATAAATTTTGGCTAAATCTTGCATCATTTGTTGGGTTCCATAGGCTCCATTTGATTCCTTTCTCAACAATAAATCTAGTCCAAAACCTAATAAAGCGCCTTTTTGGTATACATTGCTATATTGATCTTTATAGGTATCTAATACCTTTTTGCTCATGTCGGTAAAGGGGATCTTATCGTCAAATTGCATTTGCATCGTCTCCCATTTCTCCTGTATGGTTTGCATGAATTGGGGCAATGTGACAAGTCCATATTTCAATTGCATATGGTGCGCCGCATATTCAGTTAGGCCTTCATATAACCATAAATGCTTGGACATTTTGGGTTGGTTAAAATCAAAATTTCCAATCTCCTCCGAATGAATATTCAAAGGGGTTACAATATGGAAGAATTCATGGGCACAAATGTCTAAAATAGTCTGGCCTAAACCTGTAATATCTCCCTCAGGCAAATAGTAAAAAGAGGATTTTGCGTGTTCTAGCGCACCATAACTGCCATTTTTCAGGTTGTCCGATAAAATGATCAAAAATGCATAGCGCTGGATTGGTAAATTGCCTCCCAAATAATTTTTTTGAGCCTCTAAAAGCGGCTTAATTTTTTCTGCTATTTCCTCTGAGATTAAGGTTTTGTTGGGGGTAAATAAGGAAATAACGATTTCTACATTACCAATTTTAAGTAGGGTCGTATCTGCCTTCGCGTACATGAAAGGGGAATCCACGATTTCATAGTATGAATTTGCCTTGAAAATATCTTGAGTGGGACTGCTTTTACTGTCGCTTTTTAAAGAAGAAGTTCCCACCATAAACGTGGGTTTATTAATTTCTAATTCGATTTTATTTTTTTCAAATCCTTTGAAATAACCTAAAAATCCATGTGTGTTTAAGGCAAACAAAGTATCTTTTTGGAAGGAAGTTCCCGCGGGTTCAAATACATATTCGCCGTCAATTTCCGGGCTATCCCACGTGTCATCTACTTGGTACGTAATGCGGGTTAATTTACCTGCATTTTTAATTTGGTATTGATTTACATTCTTTTTTACGACAGACAAACTTTTTCCTTGTGCATCAAAAGCTTGAAAATCACTGATAAATCTCCCAAAGTCATAATTGGCATACGTACCCGGAACAATTTTAGGGAAGAAAAAATCAATTTGATCTTGCTTGAATTTGGGTGTTTTTACTTGGACACTTAATTTATCGTTGGCGAGTTTATTCAAATCAATGGAATAACCGATGGAATTTTGTCCAGATAAGTAAATGCTGATGAATAGCAACGAAGCGATGAATATACATCGCACGTTTTTAGCTTTTGTAATTGATTGCATCTTTGGGTTCTATTTTTTTGATAAATAAGGTAGGTATGGTAATCGTTAGGGCGACTAATAGACATGTTCCTACATTGACATATATCCAAGTAGGTGTATCCCAAAGTATGGGTACGGCGTTCATATAGTAATTTTCAGGATCCAATGGGATCAGTTTATAGGTAAATTGAACGTAGCAAAAAAGAATGGCGATAATATTCCCTATTAATAATCCTCTGAGCAAGATAAAGAAACCGTTCCACCAAAAAATGGTTCTTATTTGTTTTTGCGAGCTGCCTAAAGCTTTTAGCAAACCCACCATGGGTATTCTTTCCATGATTAATACCCAAAGTGTGGCAATGAGATTGAAGCAGGCGACTACAAGTAGCAGGGAAATAAAGATGACAATGTTACGGTCCAGCATATTCATCCAGTCAAAAAGGGATGTATACAGTTCTTCAATGGTCTCTAATTTCCATTCGGTGGGCAATTCCTTTTCTAAATAATAGGCCGATTGGTTCAAGTCAGCACCTTTTTTAAGAATGATTTCATAACTACCTAGGGAATCAGAACTCCAGCCATTCATTTTCCCTACCCAATCACGATCCGCTAGTATAAAAATTTTATCTAATTCATCTAATCCCGTTTCATAAATTCCGGTTATTTTAACTTTTCTGGGTCGCTCCGGTTGGCTTAAAAAGTATAAAATTAGACTTTGATTCATGCTGGTTTTTAGTTGTTTGGCAAGAATCTGACTAATGATTACATCTTGAGAATTTGTAAGGTAGGGGAGACCTTGGATAAGATTTTTTTTGATTTGCGCCTGTGGCATATCCTGACCAATACCTTTAATAACAATTCCTGCTAGTCCCGTTTTACCTACGAGTATACCTGGTTTCTGAATGTGGGATTGGATATGATCGATGTAGGATAGTTGAGCCACGGACTTTTCCCAAGCCGTGTTTTTATAAATCGGACTTTCTGAAACCGAATGATTTCCACTGAGTTTACTTATGCGAATGTTTCCTGAAAAACTTGTTAATTTTTCTTGAATGGCAGATTTAAATCCAAATAGAATGGAGAATGCAATTAGAATAATGCTAATGCCCAGTGATATCGTTCCTATGCCCACGAACGTGACGGTCTTAGAAAATGAAGTTTCTTGCGTATTTCTAATCCGACGAGCTACGAATAAGGGGAAATTCATTTTTAAATCACAAGTTTATAATGCTAAAAAAATATCTGATATTTGACCTGATATTTTAACACGCAAAGAAAATGCTATTGCTTCGATTCTACAAGCTAATCTTGTTTTTGTTCATTTTTTATTCATTGCCAGGCCAACAAACTGGCAATCCGATGCCAGGTGCTTATTCCACAAGATCGTATGTAAATTTATTGAAGAATAAAAAGGTAGCCCTGGTTGTCAACCACACTTCGGTTATTTTAAAGACACATTTGGCGGATAGTTTATTGGCTTCCGGCATTCAAGTCACTAAAATTTTTGCTCCAGAACATGGATTTAGGGGAAGCGCGGATGCGGGCGCACATGTGGACGACAGTGTAGATCAAAAAACAGGATTGCCCATTGTTTCCTTATATGGATCGCACAAAAAGCCTACCAAGGAGGATTTGAAAAATGTGGAGATGGTAGTTTTTGATATTCAAGATGTAGGCGTTCGGTTTTATACCTATAGTTCTACGCTTCATTATGTGATGGAGGCCTGTGCTGAAAATAAGGTGCCATTGCTCATTTTAGATCGCGCAAATCCCAATGGACATTATGTCGATGGACCCGTTTTGGATCGTCAATTTGCCTCATTTGTAGGCCTAAATCCCATTCCGATTATACATGGTTGCACGCTGGGAGAGTTAGCGAAAATGATCAACGGCGAAGGTTGGTTAGCGAATCAAGTAGTTTGCGATTTGAAAGTTATTCCGGTGCAGAATTATACGCATGATGCTTTTGTGCACATTTCGATTCCTCCATCCCCTAATTTACCCAATGATCAATCCATTGGATTATATCCTTCACTTTGTTTGTTTGAAGCGACGCCCGTCAGTATTGGCCGAGGAACTAAAACGCAATTCCAAGTGGCTGGACTTCCTTTGGACGGCGCGGGCGATTATCAGTTTACACCTGTGCCAATGGCTGGGGCGATGGATCCGCCGCAAAAAGGTAAACTTTGTTTTGGGTTTAATTTGACTACAGTGCCTGTGCGCCAATTGGGTTTCAGTTTAAAATATTTGCTTTATTTTTTCAATAAAATGGGTAAAAGTGAAAGCTTCTTTTCGAGCCCATCTTTTTTTGATAAACTGGCTGGGACAGATACCTTACGCAAGCAAATGCTAGCTGGCCAAACGGAAACTCAAATTCGTGCTACTTGGGAACCCGCTTTAAAAGTTTATTCTCAAATGCGCTTACGTTATTTATTATACAAATAGATTTTTCCAAGGGAATAATCGGTTTTTGACTGAAATTTCCGACCTTTGCTCTTTATTTTTTATCAATTTGTATGGCGGAAAAGATTATTATCCTTGACTTTGGTTCTCAAGTAACTCAGTTGATTGCTCGGCGTGTCCGAGAAATTAAAGTTTATTGTGAGATACACCCTTTTAATAAAATCCCTGTTTTAGACGATTCTGTGAAAGGGATTATTTTGTCGGGTAGCCCTTGTTCGGTTCGTGATGCGGATTCGCCCAGCATTGATTTGACTTTATTTGGTGATCGACCTGTGTTGGGCATTTGTTATGGAGCCCAATTATTAGCTCATTTAGGGGGAGGATCTGTGCAAGCATCTGCGCATCGGGAATATGGAAGGGCGCACATGGATTCGAAAAAGCCAAGTGCCTTATTGAATGGATTATCATCAAAAAGTCAAGTTTGGATGTCTCATGGCGATACAATCATGGAATTGCCAACAGACTATGAGGTCATTGGAAGTACAGAAACGGTGCGCGTGGCCGCATTTTCACATATATCCAAACCGATATTTGGAATACAATTTCATCCTGAGGTGACTCATTCTATGGAGGGAGGCGAATTAATTAAGAATTTTGTGGTTGGCATATCTGGATGTTCACAAACTTGGACTTCCGATTCCTTTGCCGAAACTTCGATTGCCGCTTTAAAGGAAAAATTGGGAAATGATAAAGTTGTTTTAGGCTTATCAGGTGGAGTCGACAGTTCTGTAGCGGCCGTTTTATTGCACCGGGCGATCGGTAAAAATCTGTATTGTATTTTTGTCGACAATGGATTGCTGCGTAAAAATGAGTTTGAACAGGTGTTAGAATCGTACCATACTTTAGGGTTAAATGTGAAGGGGGTTGATGCCAAAAAGCTTTTTTATGATGCGTTGGCTGGACTTTCTGATCCTGAAGAAAAACGTAAAGCGATAGGCAAAACGTTTATTGACGTTTTTGACCAAGAATCTCATTTGATTGAAGACGTTTCGTGGTTAGGCCAAGGAACTATTTATCCCGATGTCATAGAAAGTGTCAGTGTTAATGGTCCTTCGGCCACGATAAAATCCCATCATAATGTGGGTGGTTTACCTGATTTCATGAAATTAAAGGTGGTTGAGCCTTTGAATACCTTATTTAAAGATGAGGTGAGGTTAGTCGGTAAGACATTAGGCGTTCCTCAAGAAATTTTAGGGCGTCATCCCTTTCCTGGACCTGGTTTGGCCATCCGAATTTTAGGGGATATCACCCCAGAAAAAGTAGATATTTTACAAAAAGTGGATGCGATTTTTATTAATGGTTTGAAGCAAGATGGTCTTTATGACCAAGTATGGCAAGCGGGAGCCATTTTATTGCCTGTTCAGTCGGTCGGCGTGATGGGCGACGAACGTACTTATGAGCAGGTTGTAGCTTTGAGAGCTGTGACAAGTTTAGATGGTATGACGGCAGATTGGTGCCATTTGCCCTATGAATTTTTAGGCCGTATTTCCAATGAAATCATTAATCAAGTCAAGGGTGTAAATCGTGTGGTGTATGACATTTCGTCTAAACCTCCTGCTACGATTGAGTGGGAGTAAATTTTAGGTAATAGGTAAAAAGAAGTTAGGTAATAGGTATCAGGTATTAAGTAATAGGTAATAATTATTAATCAATCCAACTGTCAACCTATTTCAGGACAAGACACTCTTACCTGATACCTCTTACCTGATACCTATTACCTCTTACCTGATACCTAATACCTCTTACCTAATACCTATTACCGTGTACAGTTCTGCTAAATACAGAATGGTTTCTGTAGCTTTTTGCATATCCTGAACGGAGACCCATTCTTCTTTGCTATGAAAAGCGTGTTCACCGGCAAAGATGTTTGGACAGGGCAATCCCATAAAAGTTAATCTTGAGCCATCTGTCCCTCCTCGAATACTTGTAGTTTCGGGAGTTAATCCCGCTAATTTCATAGCATTCATAGCCAAAGAAATACACAATGGATGGTCTTTTAAGATCTCGTTCATGTTGCGATATTGTTCTGTTTGAATAAAATCGGCCGTGCTGTTTGGATAATTCTTTAATACATTGGAGGTAATTTCTTTGAGTAAGTTGCCGTATTCAATCAATTTCAATGTATCAAAATCCCTCAATATAAAGTCTATTTGAGCTTCTTCCACATGACCCTGAATATCCACCGGATGAATAAATCCTTCCATTTTTTCGGTTGTTTCTGGGCTGAGATATTCTTTTGGAAGGTTTGAGATAATTTCTGCTGCGATTTTTATGGCGCTTTCCATTCTGCCCTTGGCAAATCCTGGATGCTGAGAGATGCCTTTTATTTTAATGGTAAATCCATCCGCAGAAAAAGTCTCATTTTCAAGATGTCCTTTTTTCTCGCCGTCCAACGTATACCCATATACGGCATTTATTTTTTGAATGTCAATATGGTCCGTTCCTCTGCCGACCTCTTCATCAGGGGTAAAAACGATGGATATAGGGCCATGCTTAACACTTGGATATTGTTGCCAAAAAGCCACTGCATCCATAATTTCCGCAACTCCTGCCTTATTATCCGCTCCTAATAAAGTTGTGCCACTCGCTGTAATGATATCATTTCCAAATTGCTCTTGTAAATCTGGATGTTCATTGAGTCGGATGATCACAGAAGGGTCATCGGGTAAAACAATGTCTTTTCCTTGATAATTTTGATGTATAATCGGTTTCACTCCCAAGCCAGAGCAATCAGGGGAAGTATCCATATGAGCACAAAAGCAGATGGCTGGGATTTCATCGGATACATTGGATTCAAGGTGTGCATAGACATATCCATATTCATTGGTATGCGCATTCGAAATTCCTAAATCATGTAGCTCCTTGACTATAAGCAATGCCAAATCTTTTTGTTTTTCAGTGCTCGGACTAGTCGTAGATTTTGGGTCGGATTGTGTGTCAATTTTCACATAGGTAAGAAATCGATCCTTTGAACTAAATGAATAGGTAGAAATTAGTTGTGGTAAATGCGTCATAGAATCAAATATTTTTGAAATATCTTTAGAAAAAATTGTGTTAATTAAATTAATTTTTACAGGAATCATAAAGGTACTTAACCTTTAAAAATAACGTATTATCTTTAGGTTGAAATTATGTTAGCCAAATCATTTTTTGAAACTATAAACTACTCGTCTTTATATCATGTCTCAAATTTCATTTATCAATTTAGAGGGTCAATCATTTGAATTGCCAACATTTATAGGTTCTGAAAATGAAAAAGCGATCGACATTGCTAAGCTTCGTGATTTATCAGGTTACGTTATGTTTGATCCAGGTTACAAAAACACAGGAGCAACTAAAAGTGCGATTACTTATTTAGATGGGGAGGAGGGGATTTTACGATATAGAGGATATAGTATTGAAGAATTGGCCGACAAATCTACTTTTTTAGAAGTTGCTTATTTGTTGTTTCATGGCGAATTACCCAATAAAGCTCAATTAGATTCATTTGAAAACGAAATAAAGCAATACACTATTTCCAATGAGGTGTTGAAAAAAATCGCTGATACGATTCCAAATTCAGTTCATCCTATGAGTGAAATTGCTAGTTTAGTGGGGCTTATGTCTGCTTTTTATTCGACAGAAGAGGCTGGAGATGATGAAAAAAATATGATGCGCTTGATGGCAACATTGCCTATCATGGCTACCTGGAATTATAAAAAAGGCTTAGGCCAAGAGGCTAATCAACCGGATACTTCGTTGGATTATTGTTCTACATTTTTACAAATGATGTTTGCGAAACCTGGTGATGCTTTTAAAGTTGATCCTGTCGTATCCAAAGCTTTGAATAAATTATTAATTCTTCACGCTGATCATGAGCAAAATTGTTCTACGTCAACGGTTCGATTAGTGGGTTCTTCTCATGCCAATGTATTTGCATCCGTTTCAGCAGGAATCCAAGCACTTTCTGGTCCTTTACATGGGGGTGCAAACCAAGAAGTTATTGAGATGTTGGAAGCAATTAAGGCCGATGGAGGTGATACAGATAAGTACATTGCTATGGCAAAAGATAAGGCTTCCGGTTTTAGATTGATGGGTTTTGGGCATCGTGTGTATAAAAACTTTGATCCAAGAGCTAAAATTATTAAAAAGGCCGCTGATGATGTTTTAAAAGCATTGGGAGTGAATGATCCTGTCTTATCGATCGCGCAACATCTAGAAGATGCAGCTTTACATGATGCGTATTTTGTCGCAAGAAAATTATATCCTAACGTTGATTTCTATTCTGGAATCATTTACAGAGCCTTAGGGATACCGACCAATATGTTTACAGTTATGTTTGCGATTGGCCGTCTACCTGGTTGGTTAGCGCAGTGGAAGGAATTAAAGACCAATAAAGAGCCTATAGGCCGACCAAGACAAATTTATACGGGGTACACTTCGCGCGCGTTTGTTGACATCGCCAACCGATAATTCTTAAAATTTATTTGTGATAAAGCTCTTTGCAAAAAGAGCTTTTTTTTTATTTGCTATGACTTAATTTGTCTATGATATCATCCATATTAAAAATTACGATTCTTTTTTTCGTATCACATCTACAAACATTTGATGTTTCAGGCCTTGACAAAAGGCAAACAGGAAATGCCACTTTTTATAGTAATCGATTTTGGGGTGTTAAAACGATGAGTGGTGAGAGGTACAATCCCTATCAATTTACAGCAGCGCATCGCTATTTTCCATTAGGGTCCTGGGTGGAAGTTACCTTTCCAAAAACAAATAAATCGACCATTGTTCGTGTGAATGACCGGGGACCTTATCGGCGAGGGGCGATTATCGACCTATCGCTTGCTGCTGCTAAAGAAATTGGATTGGTGCCATTTGGTGTTTCAAAAGTGTTTATTCGATTAATTCCTGAGATAGAAATCACGGATTCTTTACGCTCTGCTAGGGTAAATAGAGACTCGATTAACGCGAGCTTACACCCTTTCATCGCTAAAAAAGTTTTCAAAAAGAAAAAAAAGCAAGTTAGAAAAAAATCTAGGGTAAAATAATTTCAATCCTTCTATTGGCTTTTCGCTGTTCAATACTTGCATTTTTAATTTTGGGTTTAGTGTTCCCAAATCCCTTCGTTAAGATGCGAGAAGGTTCAATACCGTGATTCACAAGAAATGTTTTGACAGATAAGGCTCTTCTTTCTGAGAGTTTTACATTAGCAATAGAATTTCCGACCTCATCTGTATGGCCATGTATTTCAATGTGTTGATGGATATTAGCCGTAAGAAATTCGACTAAATTCTGTAAACTCATCGGGATTTCCATCGGTAATTCAGATTGGTTAATTTTGAACTGAATGTCCTCAAAACTTAATTCAAAAGTTGGCGATGGCTTTAATTGGACTATTTCTGGTTTGGAGGCCAATGGTTTTTTAATCCAACAATAATCTGGAATAATCACGCTATGGATTTGAAGATCTTGGTTTGGATCACCTATTTTTTTGGAGATAAAATACTGATTTTCGATAATTGCTTCAGAGAATCCAGCTTCGTTGGACGGACTATTGATCTCATAAATGGGTACAGATTTAGACCAAATACCTTCATAAAGTAAACTTTGATGAAAATCTAAACCTCCTAATCCTCCATTCTGATTACTTGCAAAAACTAATATGTCTTTGGATTGTATGAAATAGGGACCCTGTTCATCCTCTGTGGTGTTGATCACTTCACCTAGGTTTTTGGGTTGGCCCCATTTTCCGTCTTCTTCCATTCGGGACAGCCAAATATCTCTTTTGCCCTGCCCACCAGGTCTATCCGATGAAAAAAATAGCATTTCCCCATCGGAACTTAATTGGGGTTGACCTTCCCAATCATGCGAATTTATTTTATACCCTAAGTTTTTTGGCCTAGTCCAAGATCCCTCTTCCCATTGACTTGTATATAAATCGCAACCCCCAAATGAGTTAGGATAATCACAACCTGAGAAAATCATGGTTTTACCGTCTTTGGAAAGGGTGGGTGTACCCTCATTATTTTCTTGATTTAATTCTTCAACGGGCCAAGGAGCCTCAAACTTTTGGCCATTCCATTTTGATACAAATATTTCTTCATCGGAATTAAGTGCTTTTCTGACCGTTAGAAACAGTTCTTTTCGGCTAGCCGAATAAGTGGGAAAGTATTGAGTTCGATAAATGTTGAGCTCTTTTACAGGAATGGGGACGATTGGAATGCTATCCCCTTCGGATATAAATGAAAATAAAGGGATGATCCAGAGTCCAATCATTTTAAGGAATTTGAAGAAACTTGTGAGTTTGTATTGAAATTTTCCAATGAGGATTTGATTTAACAAATTCAACAATGATGGGATTTATTTCTGCTTGCTTTGACCATTCCGGTTGCAAATACAATGCGGCATTTTTGGATATTTTTGGCTCAAATTCTTGGGCCCAAGCAATATCGGATTTATGGAAAATGACAATTTTCAACTCATCTACTTGGTGAAATATCATCGGATTAGCCTCTTTAAATTTTTTGGGTGAGAAGCAAATCCAGTCCCAGATTCCTGTGACATTTTCACAAACTCCAGAAGTTTCTATATGGGTATTAAAACCAGCTTCCTTAAAGGCTTCCGTTAAGGGACCTAAATCATGCATTAAGGGTTCTCCGCCAGTAATGACAAGCAATCGGCCAGGGAATTGCAAAGCGTCCTGAACTAAGCTTGCGACCGTTTTTTTAGGATGGGTATCTATGGGCCATGAATCTTTTACATCACACCAATGACACCCTACATCGCAACCTCCTAAGCGAATGAAATAGGCGGCATGTCCTTGATATTTACCTTCACCTTGGATCGTATAAAAAGATTCCATGACAGGATATTCAAAAACATCTCTTTTTACAACTGATTTTATATCTTTGGTATTGAATTCCATTTTAACTTTTAAATTCGTAGTAAAATTAAGGGTTGATTTGTAATTTAACTAATTAGAAATCGTTCTAACGTTTAGAATCATTTTTTTTAAATAGAATATTTCCCATCATGCACGCATTTCGTTTCTTTTCAATTCTCATCTCTTGCCTACTTTTATGGGCCGGAATGAGTAGTTGTTGGTCCGCTAGGTGTCCAAGAGGAACTTGCCGAGTGCGTGTTGAACATAGGCATGGTGAATCATATTTTAGACCTAGGGAGGCATTTTCTTGGATGTGGACGCCCCGATACAAGCATGTAAGAACGCCTAATTATGCTTTAATGGGTGCGCCAGGTGCACAAAAGAAAAAGGTGTGGTATCGTTTCCTTAGTCGCAATCCTAAAATCACTACCCAAAAACCTCGAAAATAAATGCCAAGAATAATCGTTGGATCTGGGGTTGTTAATCAAATCCCATTAGATTGGGAGGGTAACTTTGTACGTGTTTTAAACGTAATCCAAGAAGCTCAACAATTTCATGTTTCCATTTTATGCTTGCCTGAGCTATGTTTAACAGGTTATGGCTGCGAGGATCAGTTCTATTCTTCATTTACCGAAGAGCAATCTTGGTCATATTTAACAAAATTAATACCTCACACTTCTGATATTACTGTTTTTGTTGGCCTGCCGATTAGCTTTGCAGGTAAACTTTATAATGTATCTGCCTGTATTTCCAACAAAAAATTGATTGCCTTAATACCTAAGCAGCATTTAGCTAATGACGGAATACATTATGAGGCTCGTTGGTTTACCCCATGGCCAGCTGCCCAAAGAAACTATCTTGTCAAAGATGGCCTTAAAATTCCTATAGGTGATTATCGGGTCAGTACGGGGAAAGGAATTTTACTAGGAGTGGAAATTTGCCAAGATGCGTGGGAAGGAGAAAATCGCCCGGCTATTTCGTTGGGCCAACGAGGGGTTTCGTTGATTTGCAATCCAACAGCTTCGCATTTTGCTTTTGGTAAATCAAAAATTAGAAAAAAATTAGCGATTGAAGGAGCTGAAATAATCAATGGAGTTTATTTGTTTGCCAATTTACTAGGCAATGAATCTGGCCGAGTGATTTTTGATGGAGACGCTTACATTGCTCAGAATGGGCGAATTATAGCTGAGTCCAATCGGTTTTCATTTGCCGACTCAAACTTAATTTATGGTGCGGTTGACCTTCAGGAGATCTCAAGCCAAGCAGACGATATTATTGAGTCTAATACAGAGGTTTCCGAAACGGATCAACCAGTTACAGAACTTGCAATAAATCCGTGGGAAGATTCTGAATATATTAAAGAGGAGGAATTTGCTCGGGTGATATCATTAGGTCTGCTTGATTACCTGCGAAAGTCTAAATCCTTTGGTTACGTGGTTTCCTTATCGGGTGGTGCTGACTCTTCTTCCATTAGTTCGCTATGTTTTATGGCGATGCGTTTGGCAGAAAAAGAATTAGGATTTGAGGGACTCAAGCAAAAATTAGCCTATATACCTTGGATGAATTCGGTTTCAGACCTGCGTGAATTACTATCAAAATTGTTGACAACAATCTATCAAGGAACGGTTAATTCCTCCACTGACACGCGTCAATCAGCAAAAGAATTAGCTGAATTTATAGGTTCTACTCACTTTGAAATCGATATTGATGCACTGGTGAAAGGCTATAGAACGTTAATTGAGGGTGCCATTGATCGTACTTTATCTTGGGAGACAGATGATATAACCTTGCAAAATGTACAGGCTCGGGTAAGAAGTCCGAGTGCTTGGATGTTTGCCAATATTAATAATGCGCTACTTTTAGCTACTTCAAATCGGTCAGAGGGGAGCGTAGGATATTCGACGATGGACGGAGATACTTCGGGATCTATTTCACCCATTGCCGGCATTGATAAAACATTTTTGAGAAAATGGTTGACCTGGGCAGAAACCCACGGCACTGATGCGTGTGATAAAATGGCAGGTTTACACAGGGTCAACTCCCTTGAGCCGAGTGCTGAGCTTAGGCCATTAGGAAGTCACCAAGTAGATGAGGAGGATTTGATGCCTTATCCGATATTAAATGACTTGGAACGTTTGGCTTTTTATGATCGAAAATCTCCTGAGGAATGTCAGAAACGTATTATTGAAATGTATCAATCCAAGTTTTCGAAGGATCAGTTAATCGAATTTACACATCGTTTTTATCAGCTTTGGGCAAGAAATCAATGGAAGCGGGAGCGTTATGCACCAGGCTTTCATGTAGATGATTACAGTTTAGACCCTAAATCTTGGTTAAGATTCCCCATCTTATCTGCAGGCTTAGAAAAAGATTTACCCGCTTAATTATGCTATTAGTCATTGACATTGGAAATACGGACATCGTATTTGGATTTTATGCTGAGAATACGTGGAAAGCAATTTTACGTACTCCCACGCACCAGCCATGGAGCCCTTTGCGCTTGCAAATGTGGTTAGTGAAGGAATTGAAAGAGAAGGGATTTGATGCGTATCAACCAGATTCCATCTTAATTAGTTCGGTCGTTCCATCGGTCTTACCTCAAATTCAGAAGGGAGTTGATTTTTGGTCGGGTAAGAAATCCATTTGCATGGGCACTGAATTGTATTCGAAATTGCCGATTGACGTTATTAGTCCGGATGAAATAGGTTCAGATTTAGTGGCTAATTCTGTGTATGCCCATGTAAATTATAAAACAGATGTGCTCATTGTTGACTTTGGTACCGCTTTGACTTTTACTTTGGTGGACGCAAAGGGGAAAATGCAAGGTGTTTCTATTGCCCCTGGATTGCAAACAGCAGTTAAATCCTTGTTTTCACAAACGGCCCAACTACCCGAAGTGCCTCTTGAAATGCCAGAATCGGCCTTGGGATTTGATACCGTTTCTGCGATTCAATCCGGAATATTATGGGGTTATGTAGGATTAGTTAAGGAAATGATTTTTCAAATCAAAGCAGAGAAAGGTGCTCACATTAAAGTGTTAGCTACGGGTGGATTATCCTCTATTTTAACCCCCTTAGAATCTTCATTTGACGAAGTAAACAAGTTAATAACACTTGAAGGATTAAGGTTAATCGCTTCTTTATAATTTCATTGGCATGACTCCAAAATCACGAGGATATTATTTCCCTCCCGAATGGCATCCTCATGTGGCCACTTGGATTACTTTTCCACATAATGATCACTCATGGCAATTAGAAAAATTGCATGACATGTATCCCGAATATTTTCAGTTGATCAAGGCGATTTCGCTAGGGGAAAAAGTAAACATCAATGTTCATAATTTGGCTTTACAAGAGTTTATTGAGGGCCAGTTACCTCTATATGGCATACCCGCTGATCAAATTAAATGCCATATTAGGCCAACAAATGATGCATGGTGCCGAGACCATGGACCTGCGTTTTTAATCCATCGAGATAATGCTTCTCGGATAATTGTGGATTGGGAATATAATGCTTGGGGCGGTAAATACCCCCCATTTGATGATGATAATAAAATTCCTACTCAGATAGCTCAATCTTTAGACTTGCCATTTGCCCAGCCCAAAATCATTATGGAAGGTGGTTCTGTTGAGTTTAATGGAGCGGGGACTGTATTGACGAGTAGGTCTTGTTTGCTGAATGCCAACAGAAATCCCCATTTAAATCAAGGTCAAATTGAAGAATACCTCATAGATTACTATGGCGTGGATCAAGTGCTTTGGGTGAGTGATGGAATTGTAGGGGATGATACGGATGGACACATCGACGATACGGTTCGGTTTGTGAATTCAGACACAGTCATTGCCATGGTGGAGCCTAAAAAATCCGATGATAATCATGCGGTATTAGCGAAAAATTTATCTGAATTATCTCAGATGCGTTTAATTTCAGGGAAGCAGCTAAATATTGTTGAATTACCCATGCCAGATCCTGTGATCATTGATGAATTTAGAGCGCCTGGGTCGTATGCCAATTTTTACATTTCCAATGCGGGGGTTTTAGTGCCTACCTTTGATTGTCCTCAGGATGAGATCGCTTTAAATCTATTAGGGCAATTATTTACCGATAGACCCGTTATAGGGTTGTCCGCCAAAAAAATTATTTGGGGGCAAGGAAGTTTTCATTGTTTGACCCAACAAGAACCCCTAGGAAATTAATGCATAAATTCATTATACTATTGTTTAGCTTGAGCTTAATAGGGTGTCATTCGGGCAGACGTGTGTCCCCAAAAGCAAATTTACCTACGCAGAAGGTTCAGCTTAAAAGCCAGCAAGTCGATTTAATCCTGCAACCATTAATCGCAAACGACATACAAGAAAATTTAACGCGATATGACGAGTTGTTTGTCACCTATAGTCTGAGTGTGGTGGATCGAGATTCAGTGGTTAAATCGGCTCATGGGACGCGATACCTAGGTAAAGTTGAAAAAGGGGCTAAAATAAGTTTGGATTCAATACCTGGCCTACGTTTGGATGTAAAAGAAGGTCAAAAATTAGGCATACAAATAGCCCTTTGGGAAATCGATGACTATTCAAAGAGTCAAAAATTTTTAAACAAGGTGAGTTCGTACAGTGAGGCGCTTCAAATTCCACTGGCATTCGTTGAATGGAGTTCTGTTAGTAATCCTTTAGGTTGGTTTTTATGGGGCACAAGATTAAGTTCTGTGGGATTGGATTTTTTAGCCTCCTTAGATCGAGATGATTTATTGGGTATTTCTGAGGTGGTATGGACTTGGGAAGATTTGTCTCTTCAAAATAGACCCAGAATTAAACGCATTCAATGGAAGGGCAAAGATTCAGCCATAAATTCCTTTCATTATGAATTTGGGTATGAAATAAAGGTTAAGGATATTGTCAAATAGATCACTTTCTCAATGATTTTTCGTAATTTTATTAGCTTATCTAGGTCAAATAAGACCAAAAGATTTTAATTTTTATGCGTTTAAAAATACGGTTTTTATTTTTATTGTTTTTCGGAGTGGGCTTGTTGTCTAATATTTCTACGGCTCAGTCTGACTTTGTGTTACAAATAGGAAATAAGAAAATCAGTTCATCCCTTTTTGAGAAAGATTACAGGCGACTATTAGAGAGTGATAGTATCAAATCAGGGAATAAGCAAAAGTTTTTATCGGATTACATTGATTATCAAATCAAGATATTAGCTGCTGAGGAAGCTAAAATACCATCATCTCCTGGATTTCAGGATGAATATCAAAGTTTTAGAAAGGAATTAGCAAGTCCCTATTTGATCGATAATGATCAATTGGAGACATTGGTTAGAGAAGCTTATCAGCGGTCTAAATTTGAGAAGCAGATTTCACAGATTCTCGTGAAATTACCTGTAAATCCAAGTGCAGCGGACACCTTGTTGGCCTTTCGGAAAATGGACAACATTCGTAAAAAACTGGTAGCAGGGGAAGATTTCCAGGGATTGGCTACTAAGGTTTCTGAGGATGAAATGTCGGCTCAAAGGGGAGGACTATTGGGCTATGTGTCAATTCTTCAGACTAAATACCCGCTTGAAAATGCGATTTATTCGCTAGAGAAGGGCCAAGTTTCGGGCATTATTCGAACAGAGACAGGATATCACATGATTAAAGTTTTGGATATTCGACCTAATCAAGGCAAGATACGTTTGGCTCATATTTTAATTTCGGTTCCAGTAACGGCTCCTACAAATTTGCAAGTGGAGGCAAAGAATAAGATAGATCAGGTACAAAAGTATTTAGCAAAAGGGGAGGATACATTTGAAACAATTTGTCGAAATTTTTCTGAAGATCCATATTCAAAAGGCAGAGGAGGCGAATTAAGGCGTTGGTATTCTTCATCCGAATTATCCGAAGAGCTTCAAGATAAATTATTTGGCATTCAACGACTCGGTGATTTTACGGAACCTATTCGGACAAATTTAGGTTGGCAAATCTTTAAATTATTAGACAAAAAACCGTTGTTGACTTATGAGGAGATGGCTGAATATTTAAAGCAAAAGGTCTTAACAGATGCTGATCGCAGTGCGATTATTAAGGCATCGTTTATGAAGCGCGTCCGTCAAGAAAATAAAGTGTTACTTAATGAGGCTAACAAAAAAATCGCTTTAGAACGCTTTGCTCAAGACCGTGTAGGGGATGAGGTTTATTTAAATTTGCCTTTATTTTCCATCGACCAAAAGTCTTTTAGCGTGAAGAATTTTTATGCTTTTATCGTCGATCAACAAAGAAAAAAAATTAAGGCTTTGGGGTATTTGCCAACGATCTCTGAACAGTTTTGGTTGGATGAGTTTATTGATTTGTATACACTTCAGGTAGAGGAACAACATTTGGAAGTAAAATACCCAGCTTTTAAAGATCAGATGAAGGAATTCTATGAAGGTAGTTTATTTAGTAAGATTACGGAAAGGGAGATTTTTGAACCATCGTTAGATTCGGTACGCCAACAAAAATATTTTACGTCCAATGAGTTGAAGTTTACATTACCTACTCGATTGGAAGCTAAATTACTTAGTGCAGATAACCCAAAGACTCTTTCTGATGCTTTAGAGCTATTAAAGTCAGCGCCCTATCCGATGAATAAGCGGTTTCCTGATCTTTTGTTTCAGTTTGGACAAAGTCAATTGACCGAAGCGTCTACTAAACTTTTACAGGAATTGTTTATTTTAATGGCTAAGAATAGAGATTATGTCATTGAAATTTCTGGACATCATGATGCAAATGAAATAGATAGTTTGGCTCAAGGAAGGATTAATCGGGTAGCTTCGTATTTAAATAAAAAGGGAATTGCAAACACTCGGATAATTGAAAAATTAGAGGGAAATTTGAAGTCTGCTTCGAAAACGGATAAAACAAAAAATTCGCGCGTTTCATTAAAGTTTTATTCGCAGTCGATGGAGGATGTGGTTAAACGGTTTAATGCGATTAAACCATTGAGTCTTATCGCTGAAGAAGGTTTTTTTAAACGTGGAGAAAATGCGATATTGGATAGTATTCCGTGGGAAGTGGGAAAAAAGAATTTTGTAAAAGCGGGTAGGTATTATTTTGCCGACGTAAAAAATATTGAAAAAGAGCGATTGAAGAGTTTTAGTGAAGCTAGAAGTTCAATCATTCGAAATTTACAGGCTGATTTAGAACAAAAGTGGTTATTAAATTTGAAACAAAGTTTTCCTATTATCCGACAAGAGGATGAGTTAACTAAAATAATGCAATAGAAATATGAGGATTAAGAATTTATTTTTAGGAATAGTGGGTTGTTTGATTTCGATCACCAGTGTAGCTCAAGAAGCAAATACGGCCCAATTGTTGGATAAAATTATTGCGAAGGTGGATAATCATTATATCCTTAAATCAGAGATTGAGCAACAATTTCAGCAATATCAGACTAGTGGTCAAGCCAACACTCCAGATCGCTGCCAAATTTTGGAAGGATTAGTGATCAATAAGCTTATGTTGGCAAAAGCTGAAATTGACTCAGTGATTGTTGAAGATAAGCGTATTGAATTGGAATTGAGTTCTCGAATGGATCAAATGGAGCAGCAATATGGGACTGCTAAGAATATTGTGGAGGCTTTTGGTAAGCCCATCGCTACCATGAAAGAGGAGTTGAGGGCCAATTTAAAGGAGCAGATGACCGGTCGTAAAATGCAGGATAAAATTACGGATGACGTCAAAATAACGCCTAAGGAGGTGGCTGCATTTTTTGCTACGATTCCGACGGATTCCTTGCCATATCTGCCTTCTGAAGTTGAGGTGGGTCATATCATTCGCTTAGCTCAACCCAATAAGGATCAAAAAAATGAATTAATTTCTCGCTTATTAGATTATCGTAGGAGGATTGAAAAGGGGGAAAGTTTTGAAGAATTGGCGAAATTATATTCGGAGGATTTGGGGAGTGGAAAGCGTGGGGGAGATTTAGGTTTTTCTAAGCGTGGCCAGATGGTTGCCCCTTTTGAAGCGGCGGCCTTAAAATTAAAGCCAAATCAAATGTCTGAAGTGGTAGAAAGTGAGTTTGGTTTTCACATGATTCAGCTATTAGATGTACGGGGTCAGGAGTATCATGCGAGGCATATTTTGCTTAGACCTGATTATCAAAAATTAGATTTAACGGAGCCTACTAAATATTTAGATAGTATTCGGGTTTTAATCCAACGGGATTCTGTAAAGTTTGATGCGGCTGCTCGCGATCATTCTCAGGATAAAGGAACGCAAGATGCTGGTGGATTAATTATGGATATGGGTAGTCGTTCATACCGAATTCCTTTTGATGGAACGATGGAACCAGGTTTGTATTTTTCTGTTGATTCCATGAAAGTTGGGACCATTTCAACGCCTATTCCTTACCGGACAGAAGACGGTCGAAGTGCTGTTCGTATTTTATATTTTAAGGCAAAGCATCCGCCCCATTTTGCTAATTTAAAAGAGGATTATCAAAAGATTTCAAATATAGCCTTGACTCGAAAGAAGAATGATGCGATTGAAAAATGGTTTATGAAAGCCAAGGAAGACGTTTTTATTTATATTGACGATGAGTTTAAAAGTTGCAATACGCTTGGGACTGTTGGCGGATCATCGGGTGGAGCTTCGCAATAAGAATGATGAACGACGTTACACTTGCCGAAACATTTTTTGAAGACATTCAGGCTTTAAAAGCAGCTATTCATCAAAGGATAGTGGGTCAGGATTTAACCATTGAATTAATGCTTAATGCATTATTTTGTCAAGGTCATTGCTTGTTGGTCGGCGTTCCCGGTTTGGCAAAGACTCGGTTAGTTCACACCATTTCCTCATTGGTCGCTTTGGATTTTAAGCGAATCCAGTTTACACCCGATTTAATGCCTTCTGATATCGTCGGATCTGAAATCTTAGATGCTAATCGCAATTTCGTATTTAATCGCGGTCCTGTATTTACGAATTTAGTGTTGGCAGACGAGATTAATCGGACTCCACCCAAAACTCAATCAGCGCTTTTAGAAGCTATGCAGGAGGAAACGGTTTCTGTCTCGGGGACAAGTTTTGAACTGCCTAAACCTTTTTTGGTGTTTGCTACTCAAAATCCGATTGAGCAGGAGGGGACTTATCCCTTACCTGAGGCCCAATTAGATCGTTTTTTATTCATGATTAAGTTAGAATACCCTAGTTTTCAGGATGAAATAAACGTGGTTCGCATGACGGAACAAACTAGGGTAGATGATGATATTAAACCGTTGTTGACGATTAGCCAGTTATTATCCTATCAAGATTTGATTAGGCGTGTTCCTGTTTCAGATCATGTGGTTGAAGCGGCCGTTACTATGGTCCATAAAACGAGACCAGATAATGATTTGGCAACGGAATCTACCAAAGAATTCATCACGTGGGGCGCTGGCCCGCGT
>JABMMK010000339.1 GCA_013205605.1 Cytophagales bacterium
ATTCACAGGGAGCGACTATTTTTGAAAATTGGGTTTCGCTTTTACACGATGCTATTTGGTCTGATGAGTTTGCTGCAGATGAAAATGCGCCTATGAATAGTCCTTCCATGGATCGAACCATTAAAATGATGCAAGATGAATCCAATGCTATTTGGTGGGATAATGTAAAAACCAAAACCAAAAAGGAAAATATGGAGGAAATTATTTCCGCCTCATTTAAGGCTTCCATTGATACCTTGGTGAAAAAGCATGGCCCTATTGGATCTGAGTGGGCATGGTACAAACATAAGCAAACAGGAGTTAGGCACTTAATTCCGGGCATGGATGCATTAAGTAGATTGAATATCCCTATGGGTGGGGGTGGAACGATTGTGAATGCAACTACAACGAAGACAGGTCCTTCTTGGCGAATGATTGTTGAACTTTCAAAGGAAGGAAGACCTAAAGCTCATGGAGTTTATCCAGGGGGTCAGTCTGGAAATCCGGGCAGTGCACATTATGACGATTTGATTGACACATGGGCTAAGGGAGAACTTAGGTCTTTGTTATATTTAGATAAACCTGAGGATGCAACGGGGCGTTTGCGTAAGAAAATTATATTATCAATAAAAAAATAGGGATGAATCATTCGTTAAGTTTTTCGTATCAGTTGGCCATCGTTTTAGTTATGGTTGTCATTGGGGCCATTGCCGGTATTTATTTACCTTGGTACGCCTTGGGGATTTTGTTTGGTTTGTTGGCTTATATTTTACGCATTCCCACTGGGCGTGCGTTTATTTTAGGCTTGGTTTCTGGCTTTTTAGTATGGGCTATTTCGGCGTATTGGATGGATGGCCAACATCCGAGTTCCTTGCCTGGTAGAATGGCCAATTTATTTCCATTAGGAGGAAGTGTTATAGGTCTTTATGCTGTCACAGGCGTTTTAGGAGGTTTGACAGGTGGATTGTGGGCATGGGCTGGCGCTAAATTAAGATTCAAATAATAAATTTTTAGGACAATCAAAATAGACCTTGTATATTTGTTCCCGTTACCATTTTAAAAACGAATACACGTGAAAAATTTACCTTATGTTTGGCTGGGCATTTTAACAGTCGCCATTGCATTTTTGTTTTTGAAGCCTGCAGGATCTGTTGGTTCAGGTTTAGGTGCTTCTACTGCGGATGGAAAAAGGATCGTTTTTGTTAATTCTGATTCTTTATTAAATAATTATCAGTTTTATAAAGATGCTCAAAAAGAGTTTGAAAATAAGGGATACCGCTTGCAAGTTGACCTAGGTCAAAAAGAGCGTGCCCTTCAATCTGAATTGCAAGCTATTCAGCAACGTGCTTCTGCAATGACGCAAGCTGAGTTGCAAGCTGCGGATATGACTTTGAAGAAAAAGGGATCTGAATTGCAACAATATAGCCAACAAAAGCAAGCGGAATTAGGGCAAGAGCAGGCAAAGAAAAACGAGGAATTATACAATAACATTCGTGAGTATGTGGGCAAGGTGAACAAGGAGAATAAGTATGAGTTTGTTTTAGGATATTCAAAAATTGGCGGTGGAATTTTATTTGCGGATGAGTCGGTCGACGTAACCCAAAAAATGATTGAGGGATTGAATAAAGAATATGCTGCTAAGAAAGGCGACAAATAGATTTTAATGATTGGAGGAGGCCACGCAGTTCGACTGTGTGGCTTTTTTTATGTAAGAGGAAATGGGAAAGGATAAGATTCTTAAGACGATTGAAATTAAAAACCGACGGGCTTCCTTTGAATATTCATTCATAGACACGTTTACGGCGGGAATGGTTTTGATGGGTACGGAGATTAAATCGATTCGCCAGGGAAAGGCGAACTTGACGGATTCTTATTGCTTATTTTTTCAGGGGGAATTGTATGTTCGTAACATGCATATTTCAAAGTATGATGAAGGAACTCATTTTAATCACGACCCGCTTCGGGATCGAAAATTATTATTATCCAAGAGGGAATTAGGGAAATTGCAGAAGGAATTAAAGAATGTAGGTTTAACGATTATTCCTACTCGCTTATTTATTTCGGACAATGGATATGCGAAATTGAATTTTGCTTTGGCCAAAGGGAAGAAGACCTTTGATAAGCGGGATGATATTAAGGAAAAGGATGTGAAGCGAGAAATGGATCGTTCTCTTAGTTAGCTTTTTCTCTCAATTTTTTCACGATTTTAACGGCAGACAGGATGGCGATGGCGAAGGCCACAAAGCCTAGAAGCCCGTACATCCAATCGAGGGTATTTTTGGCTACTACGATGAATACGACAGCGACCAATAGGATGGTGGCTATTTCATTAAAGAGTCTTAGTTGGTTTCCGGAAAGAATGAAATTTTGGTTTCTGAAGCTGCGGATCAGGTGTCTGCAATAGAAGTGATAGAGTGTGATGCAGACGACAAAGGCTAATTTAAGATGCAACCAAGGTTGTTGGCCAAAGCTATCCCACCATACTAGGTAAATCAGAGAGATTCCTGAAATCCAGGTGAGCCAAAAGGCAGGTATCATGATCGCATTATAAAGAATTTTCTCCATTTTCTCGAACTGTTTGGAAAGAATGGTTTTTTCAATTTCGGGTTTATCCTGAGCTTCAGCGTGGTAAACGAGTAAACGAGGTAGGTAGAAAAGCCCGGCAAACCATGAGGTGACCAAAATGATGTGCACCGATTTTAACGTTTGATAGAGTGCTGCGTCGCTCATGATGCTCGGTGATATCGGTTAAATAAGCTATTTATTTTGAGTTGGATTACCCCGAAAATCGCTTCTTTGAATATATTAGCTGACATTTTGCTTGTACCTTTTGTTCGATCGGTAAAGATTATAGGCACTTCGAGAATGTTGAATTTATATTTCCAGGTAGTGAATTTCATTTCTACTTGGAATGCGTAGCCAATAAATTTTATTTGGTCTAGGTGGATTGTTTCCAATACTTTTTTCCGGTAGCAAACGAAACCTGCAGTGGCGTCTTGGATGGGCATTCCGGTGATGAAGCGAACATAAAACCCTGCGAAATAGGACATTAATACTCGGTCCATGGGCCAGTTAACCACATTGACACCGTTGATATACCGAGAGCCAATGGACATATCCGCGGATAATGCAAGCGAGGGATCAATCTTTTCGGACTTTAATTCTTCTGGGCTAGCGCAGGCGTAAAAAAGTCGGATGAGATCTTCAGGATTATGTGAAAAATCGGCATCCATTTCAAAGATGAAATCATAATTATTTTCGATGGACCATTTAAACCCTGCGATATATGCGGTTCCGAGTCCCATTTTACCTTTTCTTTCGATGAGATAAACTCGGGTGGGATTTTCATTTTGGACTAATTTTACGGCATTGCCAGTCCCATCAGGGGAACCATCGTCCACGATTAAAACATTGAAACGCGGTTTCAGGCTCAACACCTTTTCGATGATGGCTGTGATGTTTTCGATTTCGTTGTAGGTCGGGATAATGACTATCCTGTTATTCATGTTTATTTTTTGGGTGGCAAAAGCAATCTAATGTGTGATCTATGTACATTCCTGAGGCTTGCATAAAAGCATAACAGATGGTTGGGCCGACAAATCGGAAACCATGTTTCTTTAGTGATTTACTCATGTTCTCGGAAATTTCGGTACTGACAGGTAAATCCTTTAGGCTATGGAAATGATTTAGGATGGGATTGAAGTCCACAAATTCCCAAATATATCGATCAAAGCTACCAAATTTTTCCTGAATTTTCATGAAGGCAATGGCATTCGTTTTGACGGATTGTATTTTGAGTCTATTTCGAATAATGTTTGGGTTTAAGGTTGCTTCGTTTTGTTTTTCTTCGCTCCAATGAGCCAGTTTAGTATAGTCGAAATTTTCGAATTGAGTTCTGAAATGTATTCTTTTTCTTAAAATCGTGATCCAACTTAATCCCGATTGAAATCCTTCGAGGCTTAAGAGTTCAAAGAGTGCTTGGTCTACATGCATTTCTTTTCCCCATTCTAGATCGTGGTAATCTTGGTAAAGGGTGTCATTTGAACACCAGGCACATCTTATTTGATCAGGCATTTGTTTTTTATTGATGAGGCAATTAGCTTAGATTTTTCGAGAAATGGAATTATTTACCTGATCATTTTAAATTTTATCAGGAACTTGATTAAATAGAAATACGGTTTTTTTATGCGTAATAATTAGCTTAGCTTTGTGACAGTTTAGGGTGTGTGCTTCTTTTCAAAAAGGGGCAAACACATAATAGGGAAACTAGTTGAAATCTAGCACTGTCCCCGCAACTGTAAATTTTCGTAATGCTTTTCTAATAGACCACTGGGAAACTGGGAAGGTAAGAAAGGTAATGAAAATGAGTCAGGAGACCTGCCTTAAACCATACTTAATCTTGGACTACGGAGGATGGGCTAAGGTTGAGCGTTCGATTTATTTCCATTTTTTATGGCCCTGAAATGGGCAAAATGTATGTTTTCTGTTAAAAAAGTGCAAGTTTTTGCACGGGTGACTGTTGCGTTTATGCTACAGTCTAGCTCTGTATTGGCTGTTGCGTTTATGCTACAGTCTGGTTCTGTGATGGCTGTCGTGCCTGTGAAGCTAAGGTCTGATTATGCATTTTCGAATGGCATGTATTCGATTCCATCTAGACATTTAGTATCTAAATCAGGAAGAGACACGGTAACGGTTTTAGAGGATGTGGAAGTCTCCGCGCCTAAACTGGCAGGGAAGTTGGCCCGAACGGGCAAAGTTCTAACCCTCATTAACGCGGAGCAGATTCGTGCGAGTTTGGGCAAAAGTTTGGGTGAATTATTGCAGGAGCAGGTGGGGATCTCGGTAGTAGGCGCGCGCAGCGCGCCGGGTTCAAACCAAGAAATTTATGTACGAGGTGCCAATACTGGCCATGTGTTATTGTTGATGGATGGATTTCCGTTAAATGACCCTTCGCATATAAGCCAAGTGATGGATTGGAATTTGATTAATTTGGCCAACATACAAAAAATTGAAATTATAAAAGGGGGGCAATCCACTTTATATGGTTCGGATGCGATGTCGGCCGTCATTAATTTAGTCACTAAGAAGTCTGGTCAAGAGGCGACTAGTGGATCACTTTTGTTTCAAGGAGGAGGATTTGGAACGTATGGGACGCAGCTTCAAGTCAATACACGTGTTGCAAAAAATAAGTTTGGGATTTCTGTGCAAAATTATTCCACCGAGGGTTTTTCTGCGGCGAAGGATAGTGTGAAAAAAGGGGAAAATGATGGGATGCGCCAACAATCCCTTTCGCTGACTTGGTCTAGGCCCATTGGCAAAAGGTCCTTGATCGATGTGAATTACCAAGCCTTATTTTACCAAGGAAATTTGGATGCAGGGCCATTTATGGATGATCAGGACTATACGTCTAATGCTAAATCTAATTCCATTCGCTTTCAGTGGCAGTATCAACTTAAGCAAGGAGACCTTTTTATTCGGGGTTTTCAGGATGTGATTGATCGAGTATTTCGAAATGATTCTACCTATATTCCATTAAACGCCTGGTCAAATTATAGTGAATCTACGTATAAGGGAGTGAATCAGGGCGCTGAGGTCTATTTAAAGGGAACATTTTTTAAGCAAATTGAATATGTTTTGGGGGCCGAGTATAAAAATCAAGCAACCCAACAATCTGATTTTTCCATCAGTTCCTATGGTCGATATGATTCTCCCAAAATAGCGGAAAGCATTGCCAATCAATCTATCTTTGGCACGTATTTGACTATTCAAAAAGAGTGGAATTCAAATGTAGGGGTGGAAATTGGCGGCCGCTGGATTCGCCAATCTACTTTTGGGGATTTTTCTACGGTCAATGTAAATCCATATTGGAAATACTCGAAATCTGGTAAAGCCTTTTTCAATTATTATACGAGCTTTAAAACACCATCCTTGTATCAATTATTTTCTCCTTATGGGAATTTGGGATTAAAGCCAGAACAAGGGAAAACCTTTGAATTAGGTTTTGAGCAGAATATGGGCAATTTCCATGCACGCTTAGTTGGGTTTCAAAATAACGTAAAAGATGGAATTGTATTCCAATCAATCTCAGTGGAGCCTTATGGGAAATATGGCAATGTGTCCCAACAATCCACCCAGGGCCTTGAAGCGGAGTTGAGTTTTTTAAAAAAGAAGTGGACAGGTAATATTTCTTATACATATTTAAGTGGGACCATGCAGAATAAATTTGACGGGAAAGATTCTACGTATTCTTCTTTAATTAGGCGACCTACTAATCAATTGCAAGCTCGATTAATTTTCAAGGCCAATTCGAAATTTAATATTTCATTCATGGGGCAGTTTGTTGGCGAACGCAAGGATTATTTTTATGATGAATCCATTTATTCAACAGTCCCTAAAATCCTGAAAAGTTACCTTTGGACAGAATTACAATTGGGGTATCAAATGACGAAAAATTTAAATGCGTCGCTGATGGTTAAAAATCTTTTAGGCCAAGACGTGATTGAGTTATTTGGGTACTCTAGCCAAGGAAGAAATATTCAAGCGAGTTTGCTTTGGAAGTTTTAATGATGTTGGGGGGAGAGATTTCATTTTCTCCCCAATTCATTTAATGTCAATAATTCAGAGATTTATTCTTAAGATATTAAGGCTTAAAACGTTCATAAACATCCTTGTTGGTTACCTCGTCTTTGCCAAATAGTTCAATGTAAATGACATTGGGGGTAAAACCTGATTCGTCCACATTGACAAAAACGTGTTCTAAAATTTGAAGTTTCCCGTTGATGGGAAAAAGAGCTATGGCTTGATTTTTAGCGTTTAATTTGACAACAAATTTCCGCTTTCGGTAGGCTAAAAAATATCCCTCGAAGCTATTGACTTCATTTTTTATCTTATTGGTATATAAGCCATAGGCCAGTGTCCTTTGAATTAAATTCAATTCTTCTTTTTGGCCATTGTCCGCATAGCGAATCCAATAAGTATGAACGGGCTGGTTGGGATTCAGTAATTTGTTGGGTAAAATATTCGCATCATAAACAACGGTATTGGCGTTTGAGCTTCTTTGAATATAAAATAAGCGATTGGCTGATGCCGGTGGAATGGGGAAACGTTCTGCAGGAAATGCAACTATACTTTGATGAAACCAAAGGCTAGAAAACATGATCAAGAGCAAACATTTCATGAGTAATTATTTTAGACCCTGTTCCATTTTTTCTACGATTTCTTCCGAAATACCCACGCAAGAAAATCCTCCATCATGGAATAGATTTTGCATGGTTACTTTTTTAGTTAAATCGGAAAATAAGGTAATAACATAATCGGCACAATCGTCGGCGCTTGCATTTCCCAATGGTGACATTTGGTTTGCATATTCATAAAAAGCATTGAACCCACTAATTCCGGTTCCAGCTGTTGTTTTTGTAGGCGATTGAGAAACGGTATTAACGCGGACCCCTTTGGCTTTTCCATAATGATATCCATAAGAACG
>JABMMK010000340.1 GCA_013205605.1 Cytophagales bacterium
AAATTTGGCCTAGAACGATTTATATTCGGATTCTTAGATCTTCTTTCAATCTCATTTGTGCAGGCTTTTGGAAAAAGACCGATGCACCTTTTTGGGAGCTTGGGTATTCTATCTTTTTTCTCAGGGACCCTGTTGACGACATGGTTGATCAGTGAAAAATTGTATAATCTTGCAAACCAATTAAAATATAGAAACGTCACAGATAATCCCTTATTTTATTTGGCCTTAGTCGCGATCATTTTAGGGGTCCAATTATTCTTAGCCGGCTTTATTGGCGAATTATTAATTACAAACTCCGACAAAACAACGGATTACAAAATCAAGGAAGAAGTCTCTTAGCATGCATTCAAAAGATTTAAGTTGGCTTAGTCGCTCCGAACTATTAATCGGCGCAGAGGGTATTCAAAAATTACAATCCGCTCATGTATTGATCGTTGGCCTTGGGGGTGTAGGATCCTTTGCCGCTGAATTTATCGCCAGAGCTGGAATTGGAACCATGACGATTGTCGATGGCGATGTGGTTGACCCCACCAATCGGAATCGCCAATTACCTGCGCTTGCAACCAATCATGGAGTGGCCAAAGTAAAAATTATGGCTGAACGTTTAATGGCCATTAATCCGGACTTGATTTTACATGCACATGAAACTTTTTTAAGTCCTGACGCAGCCAAAGAAATTTTAGAAACAACGCGTTTCGATTATGTCATGGATTGCATTGATTCCGTAACACCCAAATTAATCTTGCTAAAAACGGCCTATGACCTTAGTCTCAAAACAGTAAGTTCCATGGGAGCCGGTGGCAAAATGGATCCAACAAAACTTAGAACCACGGATTTATTAGATACTAGAGAATGTTATTTAGCCGCTCTAGTCAGAAAACGAATTAGGAGACTGGGCGTCGGAAGAGGAATAAAAGCGGTATTTTCTTTAGAAAAAGTACGCGACGAATCCCTCATTTTAACGGACGGTTCTAATTTTAAAAAATCAGCTTATGGCACCATATCCTATTTACCAGCCGCATTTGGCGGGGCTTGTGCTTCAGTGGTCATTCGGGATATTTTAGACGAAGAAATTCCCATGGAAAAAAGACTAAAGGCTCACATGAACCTTGGCAGAAAATCAAAAAAGCAATGATCAAAATAGGGGTTATCAATGTTTCAGACCGTGCAAGCCAAGGAATTTATGAAGATATTCCTGGCAAAGCCGTGGTCGAACTACTGCATGAATACCTGATTAGCGAGTTTGACGTCGTCTATAAAGTCATTCCCGACGAACAAAAACAATTGGAAGAGGCGATGATCCACATGGCCGACATTGAAAAAACGTGTCTAATCGTCACCACTGGTGGAACTGGACCCTCCCTTAGAGATGTTACCCCTGAAGCAACAGAAGCGATATGCCAAAAAATGCTACCCGGTTTTGGCGAGTTAATGCGTTCAATTAGTTTAGCATTTGTACCCACTGCCATTCTCAGTAGGCAAACGGCGGGCATTCGAGGAAATACTTTAATTGTCAATTTACCAGGAAAACCCAAAGCAATCAGGCAGTGTCTTGAGGCTGTTTTTCCCGCCATCCCCTATTGCATCGATTTAATCGAAGGGCCCTTTTTAGTTTGCAACGAAGCCAACATGAAAGCCTTCAGACCTCCCTCAAATTAGCATTCTGATTTAACTAAGAGATCATATAGATGTGCTGTTAATTGGCCTCTTTGGGCGCCATGGATTTGTTTTCCGTCAATGGAGAAAATAGGCAATACTCTTTTAGTACTTCCCGTAGTAAATACTTCGTCGGCCGACAAAAAATCATCCAATGAATAATCGCCAACTCGAACTTCAAACTCCTTAGCGGCTAAAGACATTACATGGCTCCGAGTAATACCCGCTAAAATTTGTTGGCCCGGAGTATGAACAACCCCCGATTTCACAAAAAACAAATTGCTCCTAGATGATTCAGAAACCCCGAATTCCTCGGTATAATAAATCAGGTCATTCCCTCCTTTACTTTTCACCTCAGCCCAATATCTAATCGCAAAAGCATAGTTTAAGGATTTAATATCCGCCATTTCTCGATGGTATTTTTGGCTTATTAAATGTATTCCCTCCATGGGATTCGCAAAAGAAAAGACCCCAGGAAAGATAAATAAATTAGCTCCACCTTCCATGGGCTCAAATCCATTCAAACTTTCACCACCGGTCAACACTAATTTAACCCCCAAACACGAATCCTTTGAGGTTTTAGCGAAATCAAGAATCAATTGGGAAAGTTCAGCTTTTGAGTACCTATGCTCTATTCCCATTTTTTGAGCTGAGGATAGAAATCGATCCAAATGATCCGACAAAAAAATTGCCTGCCCATCCATGATTCTAAAAAAATCAAAAATGCCATATCCTCGGAGAAAACCAATGTCCTTTACGCTAACATGAGCCTTGTCTGGGGAAACCCAAGCATCATTCACAAATATCGGATACGCCATATTGTTTTAATTTATGAACTAATTTAATCACCTCCATGGCTTCTTTTACGTCATGAACTCTTAATATACTAGCACCTTTATTCAAAGCTATGGCATGCAATGCCGTGCTTCCAGTCAACGATTGATCCGCATCAATGTTCAAAAACTTATGAATCATGGTCTTCCGAGAAAGTCCCACCAGAATCGGAGCGCCCAATAATTTGAATTGACTCAATTTTGACAATAACTCATAGTTGTGGTCCAAAGACTTAGAAAAACCAAAACCAGGATCTATCAATAAATTTTTCAACCCCCGCGACCTCAAATGTTGTACTTTTTTAGCTAAATCTGTCCACACTGCTTCAACTACATTTTCATAAGCTGGGATTTGATGAACCTCTTCAAATTTACCGACACTGTGCGTTAACACATAAGGAATTTGCTCAGCACAAATCCAATCAAAGATGCCAACATCCATTTTGCCCCCGCCGATATCATTTAAAATATGAGCCCCAGAGGCAAATGCAGCTTTGGCCACAGATAGTCGATAGGTGTCTATGGAAATAATAAGTGCCGGAAAACGCTTACTTAATGCGTCAATAATCGGAATCACGCGGCTAATCTCTTCTTGCTCACTAACAGGTTCCGCACCAGGCCGAGTCGAATGCCCTCCCACATCTAACATGGTTACACCCGCCGAAATCATTTTTTCTGCTTGGCTCAAAGCAGCGTCCACAGAATTAATTCGACTTCCTTCATAAAATGAATCAGGCGTCACATTCAAAATTCCCATGCTAATGCCTGAACTTAATGTACCCCCAAGGTCCAGTAATTGACCATTTACAAAGAATGTGTTAAAAGTTGGAAAAAGAGCATCCAAATGAGCTGAAATTTAGGATAATTTAAATATTTTTGTAGGCTAAAAAAACGTGAGTATAGAAATCTAATCCAAGTAATATGAATCGGGACTCTTCGCCTTCCCAAACCGAAATCGAATATCGCCAAGTAATTTCACACTGCAAAGCCTTGTTTGATAAAAAAAACAAAGATTATGGGACTTCTTGGAGAATTTTACGTTTACCCAGCCTAACCGATCAGATTTTTATCAAGGCACAAAGAATACGTAGTATTCAGGATAAGGGCCAACAAAAAATCGTGGATGGAATTGAGGGCGAGTTTATCGGCATCATCAATTATTGCATTATTACATTAATTCAAAAAACACTTGAAAATTCGGATCAAATGGAGTTTTCACCAGAAGAATTAGGTGGGATCTATGATGATCAAGTAGAAATCACCTTAGAGCTTTTAAGAAATAAAAATCACGACTATGGGGAAGCATGGAGAGATATGCGGGTTAGCAGCATGACCGATTTGATTCTAATGAAGATATTTAGAACGAAGCAAATAGAGAATAATTTAGGCGTCACATTGGTGTCGGAGGGGGTGGAAGCCAACTACCAAGATATGCTCAACTATGCCGTATTTTGTTTGATTAAATTGAAAGAGGAACAAAGCCAACAAGCCCAACAGCAATAAATTATGCAGCGTTACGCAAAAATTGCCACATTTTTACTGGTCAGTATATTCCTCTTTTCGGGGTTTATTAAACTGAATGATCCCATTGGAACTCAACTAAAACTAGAGGAATATTTTGATGTTTTTTCGGTGGATTTTCCATGGATGTCAGGCTTCTGGAAATTCTGGATTCCTTATGCATTAATTCTTTCCATTATACTGAGTAGCTTAGAAGTGGTTTTGGCCATCGCCTTATGGTTTAATTATCGGGCTAAACAAACCCTATGGGCCATCTTTTCTATATTACTCTTCTTTAGTTTTTTGACTTTTTATTCGGCTTATTTTAATAAGGTCACCGACTGTGGCTGCTTCGGGGAGGCTATCAAACTCACCCCTTGGACATCCTTTGGGAAAGATATATTTTTGATTCTGCTTACGGTAAGTTTGTTGTTCACCAATAAAGCTAATAAAAATGAACGCACGTTAAAAATCGTCGTGGTCAGCATTTTCATCAGTGTGGGGATTGGCGTTTACTCGTATTTTTATTTACCCAAATTCGATAGCCTTCCTTATGCAATTGGAGAAAGCATTCCTCAAAATATGAAAGAGCGAGAAGCCCTGAAGTTTAGTTATGTGTATCAAATAAATGGCAAAGAAACTGAATTATTGGAGATGCCAACGGACACCTTAGCCAAGTTTATTTCGATGAAAGCCATCAATGAAAAAGAAGCGAGGCCACTCATCACCGATTACCATTTATGGGCAGAGGGCGACACCACTGATTTTACCAAAGAAAGCTTTATAGGAAACCGGGTCATGGTGATCGTGCCCAACATACACCATACCTACGAAAAAGCATTTACCGAAATAAGTGTGCTAGCCAAAGAATTAGAAAAGAAAAAAATATCGGTTTGGTTAGTTTCCGCATCTACCGATGAGGAAGTGAATGAATTAAGGCATCGGTATCAATTAAGCTTCCCTGCTTTATCGGCAGATGTCAAAGTATTGAAAACAATTATCAGGTCTAGTCCAGGAATTTGGATAGTTAAGGATGGTTTAGTTAAAGGCAAATGGTCAGCCTATCAGTTGCCCAATGCCAATGAAATCGAAGAACGTTTAACAAAAGTGCAAGAATGAAAAATATTTATTTAATTGGAATGCCCTCATCTGGGAAAAGTACATTAGGAAAAGAATTAGCAAGGAATTTGGGTTACAGCTTCACCGACATGGACAAACTGATCGAAACCCGTGAGCAAAAAACGATTTCAGAGATATTTTCTGGCCAAGGAGAAAGCCACTTTAGAGACTTAGAAAAAAAGATATTGTACGGATTCCAACCGGATCAATCGATGGTCATCGCTACCGGTGGCGGGGTACCTTGTTTTAACGATAACATGGAATTCATCAAAAATAATGGAGTAAGTGTTTTCTTAAACGTAGATGTCAATGACCTTGCGAAAAGATTATATAAAGCGCAAGGGAACAATAGGCCTCTATTAGATAAAAGCCAAAGCGAAGAAGCCGTGATCGATACGATCAAAAAAACCTTTGAAGAAAGATTGCCATTTTACAAACAAGCCGATATACAAGTAGACGGAGAAATATCAGTGACCCAACTCCTTTGGTTGTTGGATCAGTATATTCCTGTTTAAAAATAAACGCCTCCACCAATCATGAATTGCATACTCGTCAAGTTCAAACTTGCCGAAGAATAATCCGCTGAACTCTTTAAGGTATAGGGAGTAAAGGCATCTTTAGAAGTTCTTTGGTAAGCTGTCAAATCGATGTAAAACTGGTTCGTTCGATAGCCTAAACCGCCAGAAATTTGCAACACGGTGCGATCGATCGAATCATACGTAGGAGAATAACTATTACCCCAAGTGGCCACACCCCCACGAAGATTAAAATTGGCACTTAGTCTAATTTCAGTCCCTAATTTTATGTTGAGTGCCGATTGGAAATTTTTCTTCGTTTGCCCGTTGTACTTATTCTCAAAATTTATATTATCTGTTGCCGATAATTCAGCAGAAGAAACGCTCATTCCTGGGTAATTGACATATTCCAAATCAAGACTTAACAAGCCTCTTTTTCCAAAAAAATAGGCCGCGCCGCCAGAAATTTTGAAGGGCGTGGTTAGTTGGTATGTAAATTCATTCGGGGTCAACTTCACAGCTCCTACCCGCGTAATGGTGATAGGATTTCCCTTTGAATCAAACGATGGAATGCCAAAAACCCTAGGATTCAACGTTGCGTCATAACGTTCATTCATTTGGTCAAAAAACATAGGGGTATGCAAGGCCAATGATGCTCGAAGATTTGAACTCAATTTGTAAATCATGCCCAAAGTCGCAGAAATTCCTGAACCCGTATTGACCAATTTTTCTTGATATTGTAAACCAGCTACATAATTGGCCCCAACAAATTCTTCTTGCCAAAAGGTGGTGGAAGTCGCATTTATTTTAGAAAAGTGCAAACCTAAACCAACATAAAATTTACTTAAATAAGAAGCCCCATAACTAATATCCCATTGGCTCAGTGCTCCCTCATTTTCCGCAGTACCTTGTTGGCGCGTAGGCAAATTAGGCTCATATCTCTGAAAAGGAGCGCCACCCGTTTTTGCATTGGGATTAATCAAATAGGCTTGATAAGCTACTGCTTCAGGGCTATCCGCTGTTTTGCCGTAGGAATTAAACTCGTCGTCTAGACTTTGACCTGTGGCTCCCTTATCGTTTGCTTTTTCGATGAAGCGGTCCAACAAAGAGCTTCGGTTATTAACTCCTGAAATTGAAATGGGCTGAGCAAAGATCACTTGTCTTGAATAAGCAACGCCAAAACTACCGCGCCATTGCGAAGCGGAAAACTCGGCAGGACTACCTAAAACCAGACCAAAAATAGGCAATGAAACAAATGAATTAGTTTTTGAAGAAGTTTCAGCAAGGTAGGTAGATTCTGTCGTGGCAGAAACATAGCCTACACCTAAAGACACTTCAGATCGATTGTAAAATCCTAAACCCGCTGGATTTCCAGAAATTGAACTTATATCGGCACCTAATGTGCTATGAACACCCCCCATGGCTTGCATACGTGGGGAACTCGTGGAATAGGCGGTTGAAAAACTCTTGGCCAAATTCGAATACGAATAAATTTGCCCATGTACTGCCGATAGGCTACCTAGGCCCAAAAAGACAAACAAAAAAATACGATTCATATTTTACCTAGGTCCTCTGGTTGAACTTCCTCCCCCCGAACTTCCACTAGAACTTCCACCGCTTGAACCTCCATAATTGGTCGATGGAGCGCTATACGATTCGGTTCTATTTTGATATTGTGGAACTGAGTTGTTTTGAGGAGCTGCACGATATTCATAATTGGTATTCCTTCTTGAAGGCGCCACTACAGCCTCTCCACCCACTTCCGACGCGCTAGAGTTAACCCTTTGTTGGTTAGTCCCATTCTGATTATACGAATTGCTATTGCCCCTTGGCGCATTATTATAGTTTTCACCTCCATAACGATTCGACATTGCATCTTCTCTAGCTCCACGCCTGCTAATTTGCACAGGATCTACCACATTATAATTATTCGAATTATAAGAGGCATAACTTGAATTTAAGGCCCCATAATAATTATAGATGTTAGTTGACCCATACATACCAAAACCATTCATACTGCCATACAT
>JABMMK010000341.1 GCA_013205605.1 Cytophagales bacterium
ACGAATGCTCGCTTAGCAAGAACGTTTTTTAATTTGCATTTAGTACTTTTGTAACTGATCATTTTGAATATGCAAAAAATAGTCCTCACCATTTGTTCCATAAACTACTTAGCGCAAGCTAAAACCCTCGGTGATTCACTAGAAAAGCACAATCCAACTTATCGATATTTTATTGGATTGGTGGACCGATTGGATAAATCAGACATTCAAAAAGATCAGTTGCCCCCTTACGAACTCATCGAATTACATACCATAGGCATCGAAGATTTAGATGAGCTCTGCGAAAAATACAATATCACAGAATTAAATACCGCTGTAAAGCCATTTTTCCTAGATCACATTTACAATACCTATCCTGAAGCTGAAATTGTTCATTATTTTGACCCAGATATTGTGATTTACCAGCCCTTAACTGAGATAGAAAAGGGATTGGAAAATAACAGTTTATTTTTGACGCCACATACGTTAATGGCCTATCCTGACGAGAATGAGCCACAGGAAAGAGGCTTGCTCAATACTGGGCTCTACAATTTAGGTTTTATTGGTACAAAAAGATCCGCCACGACAGCTTCATTTTTGGCCTGGTGGAAAGATCGCTTGCGAGACCATTGTTACATTGACTTGGAAAAAGGCATGTTTGTAGACCAATTGTGGGTGAACTTTGCGCCATTATATTATGAGGATGTGTATGTAAGTCGGCATTTGGGATTAAATATGGCCTATTGGAACCTGCATGAACGCGTGATTACCAATGACAATGAGCCTTATGAGATTAACGAAAAATACCCATTGATATTCTTTCATTTCTCGGGATACAGCCCTGAAAAGCCTACTCAAATTTCTAAATATCAGAACCGATATACCTTTCAGGAAAAAGGAGACGTAGCTTCTCTATATGACTTTTATGCGCAGGCCTTGATTGCCAATGGACATAAAATGTATAAAAAGTTTCCTTGTTTTTATATTAAACCAGCGCCTATTTTACCTCGAAAAAGATTCTTGCGCGTTCGGAAATACCTCAGCATGCCTTTCCGTTGGCTGGTCAATTTCATCGATACGATACAATTATAAAATTGAAAACTCCACTCGCCGGTTGGCTTGTCGGCCTTCCTCCGTTTCATTCGTAGCAATAGGTTTCAGCGAACCATATCCTTTGGCTTGAATGCGATTTGAGGCCACACCAGCAGCCATCAAATACGTTTTAACTGCATCGGCTCTCGCTTGGGACAACTTCTCGTTAATCGCATCCGTTCCTGTATTATCCGTATGTCCTGAAATCTCAATGCGTAAATCCACGTTTTCTTTCATCACTTGGACCAAGCGCTTTAATTCGGGATCCGATTCAGGTGTTAAGGTTGCTTTCCCAAGTTCAAAAAACAAATTATTGATGGTCATTTTGGCTCCTTTGGCGATGGCCGCCATGACTAAATCCTTTTCGTCTAATTCCAAATATCGCCCTCTTAATTTACTCAAATCCAAGTTGATTGAACTCGGCAAAAACCCATTGGCTTTCGCCGTGATCCCATAATTAATCCCATAGGGAAGCACTAATTTATATAGGCCGGTCGCTGGATCCGGCTTTGCCGTTCCTAATAATTGGCCCGTTTTTAAATCCTCATACGTAATTTCCGCTCCCACAGGCACCACATTTAACGTTTTGTTTAACACCTTTCCTGAAACTAAAACGACCGCCTCAGACGTTTCACTCGACCCAATTCGCGGACTTGACTTGACTTCTTGTTGGGCCAATATCGGAGCCTCAGCCTTCTTAGGCTCAGCGGGAATTTCGGGTTCCTTTTCCACTGGCATTCGAAAAATATCTTTCTTCCCCATTGAATTTTTGCTCGACAAAAAATACGCAAAATCCCCTTTGGCAGATAAGCTATAATAGGCATCGTATTCCTCCGAGTTTATGGGCGCACCCACATTGACGGGTTTACGCCAAGAAGTCCAGGACTCATCCAAGCGTTTTGAGACATAAATATCTTGGCTTCCAGATCCTCCCGTTCGATCGGAAGAAAAATACAAGGTCTTTCCATCCGCAGCTAAAAAAGGAGTCGTTTCTGAAAATTCGGTATTGATTGTTGGCCCCAAATTCTCTGGTTTCGACCAATACCCATTCCTCAAAAAACTCACATACATGTCGTCACGATCACTATTTTTCTTCTCGGAAAATGCTAGCAAAAGCGCCTTCCCATCCATGCTCAAATATCCATATTCATTTTTTCCTCGGCTCAGTTTTTCATAGGATGGGATATTGATTTTTTCCGGGATGGACCAACCCGAAATCAATTTTTTGGCGATAGAAAAACCGCGTGTCTCATAATTTCCTTGCACATAAGCGCCCTTCAACAGAATGGTTTGCCCGTCAGGCGAAATCGATAAAATCGTATTGTATTGATCGCGATTCAATGCATCGGGCATTCTAAAAGCAGTACTCCAAACGCCGTTCACATTTTCTGAATACCAAATGTCTTGTGATCCCTTGACTGTTTCAGATCCCTGAGAGCCATATTTATTGGAGGGATGGTTTTTTCTGCCAAAATATAAGGTCTTACCATCTGGCGCCATGACCGGATTTAATTCAGAAAATTCACTGTTGACCGCCGAACCTAAATTCTCGGGTTGCTTTTGGCCAACAGCCATTTGCGTAAATAAAATACCCATAAATAGTATTAAAAGCTTCCTCATTAAACTTCTTTTTTACCGCGATAAATCCATTTTTTTTCCATTTTTTCGGGTTCATAATTCATCAGATAAGTGACCAATTCCTCTGGGTTAGTCTCTATATGAAGCGCCGATAAATTACGCTCCTTCAAAAATCCCTCTTGGACCATATGGTCGATATGCTTGATCAAATGATCGTAATAATGAGCTGTATTTAAAATGGTCACAGGCATTTGATGCAAATCCAATTGCTTCCACGTCAACATCTCAAAAAGCTCATCCAACGTCCCAAATCCACCCGGCAGCGCAATAACGGCATCCTCCATTTCAGCCATCATCTCC
>JABMMK010000342.1 GCA_013205605.1 Cytophagales bacterium
GCTTTGGATGGCGAGGCATTTTTGGAAAGGCTCTTTGTCTTATATTGGGTTTGACGGGAAGGGCCAACAAGCGCGCGACGTGTTGCATGTACGCGATTTATTCCGTTTGGTCCAATGGCAAATATCCCATTTAAGTTTACAAAAAGGGCAAATATTCAACGTAGGTGGTGGTTTAGAACAAACCATTTCCTTAGCCGAATTAACCGACGTGTGTTCGCAGATTACTGGAAATACAATATCCATTTCTAAGACCGCTGAAAATAGACCTGGAGATATTCCGATCTATGTAACCGACAACACCAAAATTACCGAGTTTAGTGCTTGGCGCCCCGAAATCACAGTCCCAACACTCCTTTCAGAAGTTTACGAATGGTTTAAACAAGGTGAGGCTATGTTGAAACCTATTTTATCCTGAACCATGAAACTAAGTGTTGTGATTCCTGCATACAATGAGGAAGGATCTTTACAAGAGACTTTAACAACCTTATATACTGCTCTTTATGCGGCAGAGATAGACCATGAAATTGTAGTAGTCAATGATAATTCCAAAGACCAAACGTTGGAAATCCTACAAAAACTTCAGACAGAAATACCAACACTAGTATACTTCACAAACCCGGGGCCGAATGGTTTTGGTTATGCGATTCGGTATGGCTTAGACCGATTTACGGGGGAATGTGTGGGTGTCATGATGTCAGACTTATCCGATGATCCCGCTGATTTAATTGCCTTTTATCGACTCATGGTGCGCGATAATTTAGACTGCGTGTTCGGCTCTCGCTTCATGAAAGGTTCCGCGGTGTATGATTACCCCAAGCATAAACTAGTCATTAACCGGGTTGCCAATTGGCTCATCAAAATATTAATGGGTATCAAATACAATGACTTTACCAATGCCTTTAAAATGTATAGAAGACATACAATAGATGGTCTAAGGCCATTTTTGGCGGCTCACTTCAACCTAACTATTGAGTTGCCATTAAAGGCCATCATTCGAGGATATTCTTTCGGCATATTGCCAAATTCTTGGAGAAATAGAAAAGCAGGAGAATCCAACTTAAAAATCAAAGAGATGGGAAGCCGATATTTATTTATTTTACTTTATATACTGATAGAAAAGTACTTGTCAAGAAATGATTATTTGAAAAAAATTAAATCAAACCCCTAAAAAATGAAATTCATTAAACACATTCCAGCTGCAATCTTAGCCTTTTTATTCTTATTGGGTGGCCTCAGTTTCTTTTTACCATTGTTGCCAGTGCCAGCCATGTACGGAAATTCATTAACCTTTTTCAATCTTTTGGGAACAACAGGCTATATGGCAGTCGTCAAAATATTGGAAATTATAGGAGGTGCATTAATCATCTTGCCCACAAAGCGTGCCTTAGCAACCGTCATTTTAGCACCCATTTCGGTCAATATTTTCCTTTTTGAAGTTTTTATGATCGGGACTCCTGGAATTGGAGTTGTACTCGTCGCATTGATAGGCATTTTGATTTACCAAGAAAAACAAAAATTTATGGCATTGATATAAGGCCTGAATAGGCAAAGGACTTACGTAAATTAGCCTAGCAAAAACTTTTTGAAACCTTCAAAATCCGTCCCCAACAGGATGGATTTTTTTTGCTTATCCAACAACTCAGATAGTCGCAGGGGAACAGGTACTTTTCCGCCGATCACTGCCTCGACCGTTGGCAAAAATTTAGCATAATGTGCCGTAGACAAAACCACGCCCGTAACCTTTTCGCCACTCTCTTTTTTATATTGCAAAAGACCATCATACCCCACCGCTGTATGCGGACACATGATATAACCTGTTTTTTCATACACCTCCGACATCCTCTTTTTCGTTTGAACATCATCGGTAAAATATCCTTTTACGACCTGCTTGATTTCATCCAAAACTTCCCCAGAAAGAATTTGCATCCGCACAAAATTCGACGGACTTCCTACGTCCATCGCATTGGAAATGGTTTCTACACTAGGTTCCGGATGATATACTCCCGTCGACAAATAATCAGGAACCGGGTGGTTTTCATTGCAAGCCGCGATAAAAGCTTTGACAGGCAAACCCATTTGATACGCCATCAAACCCGCACTCAAATTTCCAAAATTTCCTGATGGCACACTGAAAACTAATGGGTCATGCAAGCCCTTTCTTTTCGCCTCCGCATAGGCCGCAAAATAATAAAACGACTGAGGAATTAAGCGTGCTATATTAATCGAATTAGCCGATGCTAAATTAAACTTGGCCCGCAAATCTGCATCCAAAAATGCCTGTTTAACTAATCTTTGGCAATCATCAAAAGTCCCTTCAATCTCCAAAGCCTCTACATTTCCCCCTAAGGTCGTCAATTGCATTTCCTGGATATCCGAAACTTTTCCCGATGGATACAAAATCGTCACCGATATACCAGGCGTATTAAAAAAGCCTTGAGCCAC
>JABMMK010000343.1 GCA_013205605.1 Cytophagales bacterium
AACTCGACAAACTGTGGCCAGGCTAAATCGCTTTTGGGAATGTTATTTTTTTCAACCTCCTTGAGCAAGGTGGTGATGTAGGTATCATTGAAAAGCATGTATTTAATCCATTCTTTTTTGGCCTTTGGAGCCATGGACGAATATGCTTGATTGATCGCATTTAAATCGGCAGGCTTTAAAATTTTAGGCAAGGAAGTGATGGCGGCAACCTGTAAATGTTCCGGATTTTTTCGGTTTAATAGGCCCACGAGTTGCGCTTCTATTGCGGGTGTTTTAGATAAGGCGGCCAACTTTAATGAACTGGCTTGCAATTCTTTGTTGGCAGATGTACTCGCTTTTTTATTTCCTTCAGCAATGATGGAGGCGTTTTTCGGCAAGGTGCTGTTGGCAAATATGCGAATAATTGACCCCCTCAATTCATTGTTTTCAGTTGCATAAAAAGCACGTGCGATGGATTCTTTTTGTGTTTCAGATAAATCAAGTTCCGAGTGTGTCTCATGCACATATTCGGCTACCCCTTTTAAAATGGCGGCCTGCCACCAGTCATTTTTAGGATTGCTGTCTATGGCTAAATTTAAAAATTCAGTATCTCCCTTCTTTACTAAAGTAGCGGCGAGGTATCCCAAAAATTCAGATTTTCCCTCACTCGCTGTGGCCCCCATAGCCTTTAAGCTAAATTTTAATAATTCATATTCGGCACCTTGTGATGAGGCAATCGCCGCGATTCCAGTCCAATGGTCGTCTATGTCCTTAGTCAAAATCTTTGCTTTTAATTCAGCCATTTTAGGTAGACTTAAATAGCTCGACGAGCATATCCACTGAAATCTGACACGGGCAGAAGGGTCGTCAGCTAATTTAATTAAGGACTCATTTAACGCTAAGTTTCCTTTAAAACCAGGCTTTTGCATCATGCGATCTGCGAGTTGCAAGGCATTTTCACGAACCCCTTCTAAACCCGATTTTAACGCATGTTCAAGATCTTTTGGACTTAAAATTCCCCAGTCGTGGAGCAACCATAATGCTGCGACAGGACCATATTCCGCATCAGAACGGACTACATCGGACAGAGCAGAAGCTATATTTTTATCGCCTCTTTGAAATAAAAGTCGTTGGGCTGTTTTTCTAAACCAACCATTTTCATGGCTTAATAATTTCACTAAATCCTCCGAAGATTTTTCACTCAAACGGACAGATTTCATCCAATCCATCGGATCGCTTCCTTTCTTAGTTACGCGGTATATTCGGCCTTTCGTCGAGCCGTTGTATAATGCCCCACTTTTATTTACCTCATCCGACATCCACTCCGGATGCTCAATCAATTGGCGATAATAATCAACCACATAAAGTGCTCCGTCAGGTCCCACGTAAAAATTAACAGGACGAAACCATGGATCTTTTGACGCTAAAAATTCCTTTTTTTCAAGGAGTCTTTTGCCCGAAAAAGTAGCGCCTTTTGACTCAATGATGTCGGCATGAACTAGGTTGTGTGTGGGCTCGCCTATGAAGGTTACATTTTTAAAGTCTTTGCCAAAAGCCCCGCCATCATACCAAGTCACACTGCAACTGGAAGACACCACGCCGATGTCGGTGAGCAATTGATGATTTGGATTTTCTGAAATGGGATACACTTCACACGCATCTCCATGATCCGGAATTTTAGACATGGCCTCAGAAATCACTAAGTTTTTGTTGGCATTTACATAGCGCGCGTCGATCACCTCATGAAAAAGATGGTCGGCATTATCGGTATAAAATCGTCGGCCCCACGGATCCGTCGTATGTCCATATTGGGTCTCCCCAGATAAGGACTCGATCTCAAATGAGCCTGGCTTAAAACGAACATTTCGGCCATTCCCGTTTTGTGGTAATTTAGGGGCATTGGGATTGCCAGCGAAAGTGATTTCTTTTCCTTTATCTCCAAAAATATTTTCATAGCTGAAAGAATTGATGGCTCCTGAATGGCCTAAATAAATCCAATTGTCTATCCCAAATTTTGGGCTATTCATATTATGTTGCGGGTTTGACAAAGAGAATCCTGTCAAAATCACTTCGCGCTTATCTGCTATATTATCTCCATCCGTGTCTTCTAAATAAAGGATGTTGGGCGAATCTGCGACTAAAATTCCCTTTTTCCATTTCATGATTCCCATGGGTAAGGTTAGGCTGTCGGCAAATAAAATACTCTTGTCTGGGTAGCCGTCTTGATTCGTGTCCACCAACTTTTTAACGTGTCCTTTTTTGCTTAAGTCTAATGGATAGCCTGACATTTCTAATACGTACCAATTGCCATCCTCGTCGATTTCCATCGCCACTGGATCTGCGATTAAGGGATCAGCGGCCACTAATTCTACTTCAAATCCATCCATCACTTGAATGGAATTTAATGCTTTTTGATGCTCCTCTGTGAGCTTTATGTTGGGATGTTCTTTGCCCTGACACGCGATGATCAATAGGCTAATCGCTAAAATTAAGTATCTCATTTTTACTGATTTTTACGAATTAAATGTATAAAAATTATTGAATTAATACATGATAAACCAATTTTTAATCCAATGTTTGTTGTTCTTCTTTACCCAAATGTTTTTTTAATTTAGTTATTATTTAAGAGATATGTGGAATTTTGAAGATAGAAAATGTGTGAGAAACATTCCTTCAAGTATCATTTATTTTTTTCTAACTTGCGAATAAACCTATTCAAACCATGATGAAATACATTCAAGCTATTGCATTTTGCATATTCATGCAGCCAATTTTTGCACAAAAAATTACCTCGGAGTTTATTTACGAAAAGGCACCCTTCCCTTCTTGCCATGCTTCCACCCTGGAAGAAACTCCACGGGGAATCATTGCTTCTTGGTTTGGAGGAACCGCTGAAAAAGATAAGGACGTGGGAATTTGGGTAAGCCGATTGGAAAAAGGAAAATGGACAGCACCGGTGGAAGTGGCGAATGGAGTTCAAAATGAGTCTTTGCGCTACCCAACTTGGAATCCCGTATTATTTAAAATGCCAAAAGGCGAATTGATCTTATTTTATAAAGTGGGACCTACGCCTTCTACTTGGTGGGGAATGTTAAAACGCTCAAAAGACAATGGGCTAACTTGGTCTGCCGCGGAAAAATTGCCCGATGGAATTTATGGGCCGATTAAAAATAAACCTGTCATGTTGAAGAATGGTACTTTATTATGTCCTACTTCGTCGGAAGATCAGGGTTGGCGTGTGCATTTTGAGATGACAAAAGACGGCGGCCGTACCTGGTCTCGCACGGAAGCCATCAATGATGGAAAAGAATTTTCAGCGATTCAACCTAGCGTTTTATTTCTACCCGACGGCCGTTTGCAATTGCTTTGTCGGAGTAAAAATGGTTTGATTTTAGAATCCTTTTCAGGCGATCAAGGAAAAACTTGGTCGGCGCTAAAAGCAACTTCATTGCCTAACCCGAATTCAGGTACTGATGCGGTGACCTTACAGGATGGCCGACATGTACTTGTGTACAATCATGTGACGAAAGAATCTCAAGCATGGGGCGGGAGACGTTCCCCACTAAATGTTGTGATTTCGAAAGATGGCCAGAAATGGGATGAGATTTCCGTCTTAGAAAATGAACCAAAAGCGGAGTTCTCTTATCCTGCGGTCATTCAAACAAAAGATGGTAAAATTCATATTACATATACATGGAAGCGTGAGAAAATTAAACACGTGGTAATCCAATTATAATATGAGCCTTCCCATCTTAGACCTGCTGATCATTATTGCCTATTTAATCGCGATGGTGTCGATCGGTTTTTATTTTTCCAGAAAAAATAAAAGTTCGGAGCAGTTTACTACAGCGTCAGGAGCTATTCCTGGATGGGCACTTGGCCTCAGTTTTTACGCGACTTTTTTAAGTGCCATTACTTTTTTGGGAGATCCTGGAAAAGCCTTTGGAAGCAATTGGAATCCCTTTGTTTTCAGTCTTTCCATCCCATTTGCCGCCTTTGTGGCCACCCGTTATTTTGTACCCTTTTATCGAAATAGTGGTGAGATTAGTGCCTATACCCATTTAGAGAAACGTTTCGGATCTTGGGCGCGGACCTATGCCATGTTGTGTTTTATCATGACCCAATTGGCCCGCATGGGAACCATTTTTTATGGTATTGCTTTGACGCTGAATGCGCTTACAGGATTAGACATGCGATTGATTATCATCGTATCAGGGTTGTGTATTATTTTTTACACGGTGCTTGGCGGTATGGAAGCGGTTATCTGGACGGAGGTGATCCAAGCGGTCATCAAGACGATGGGGGCTTTGTTGATTTTGGGGATTATTTTTTCTCAAGTGGGCATAAGCCAAGTGATTGAAACGGGTGTGGCAGAGCATAAATTTGACCTAGGGGATTTCTCTTTGGATTTCTCGACCAGTTCTTTTTGGGTGGTTTTACTCTATGGATTTTTTATCAATTTGACCAATTTCGGTATTGACCAAAATTATATTCAGCGATATCATACGGCAAAAAATACGCGGGATGCAGCTAAAAGTGTTTGGCTGTGTGCGATGTATTTTCTGCCTGTTTCCTTTTTGTTTTTTCTGATCGGTACAGCGCTGTATGTTTTTTATGGCCAAAATCCAGCTTTGATTTTTGAGTTAAAACAACAAGTGGCGGCGGAAAAAGGGATCGCGATCGAAGCCTTAAAGGCGGCTGATTATGGGGATAAGGTTTTGCCTTTTTTCATGAAGACTCAAATACCTACTGGCTTTTTGGGCTTGTTGATGGCGGCATTATTATCTGCTGCGATGAGTACGATGAGTAGCGGGATGAACAGTTCGGCGACCGTCTTTTTGAATGATATTTATATGCGTTATGTGGATAAGGATGTAGCACCGAAAAAACAATTGCGCATTTTACATGTGGCCACGGCGGTGATGGGAATCATGGGAATTACGTTTGGGATTAGCATGATTGGCGTGAAAAGTTTGTTGGACGTCTGGTGGAAATTGTCTGGTATTTTTGCTGGGGGTATGTTGGGCATTTTCTTGATGGGCTATTTGGCGAAGAATGTCGTCAACTGGCAAGCTAAGATTGCCGCTACGATCGGAGTCATTATTATCGCCATGATTTCATTTAAAGATAATTTACCTGAGGCCTATCGTTTGCCATTGGATTCTAAGATGACGGTGGTGATAGGAACCTTAAGTATCGTAGGGACAGGATTTGTTTTATCGAAAATTTTCAAAAAATAATTGTTTATGAGCCAATTACCCGAGGGATTTATCCCCGTGATGTTGACCCCTTTTACGCCTACGGGACATATTGATTTTAAAGGACTTGTGCGCTTGACCGATATGTACATTCAGGTGGGAGCCAAAGGATTATTTGCCAATTGCCTTTCGAGTGAAATGTATGAATTGTCCGAGCAGGAGCGTTTAGATGTGGTGAAAACGGTGGTGGAAACGGCGGCTGGCCGAGTGCCTGTGGTGGCGACTGGGACCATCGAAGGAAGCATGGAACAGATGGCTGATTTTTCGAAAAAATTGCATGCTTTGGGTGTTCAAGCGGTAATTGTCCTGAATAATATTTTGACTCAAGAACATGAATTGGATGCTGTTTTTTTAGAACGCATGCATCAGTTTATGGATTTGACTCCTGGGATTCCCTTGGGAATTTATGAATGTCCAGTACCGTACAAGCGATTGATTACGGTGGAGATTTTGGAAGATTTATTGCCAACGGGCCGTTTGGTTTACCATAAAGACACCAG